>DATDKN010000254.1:0-6696 GCA_036519995.1 Terrimicrobium sp.
ACGTAAACGCCATCCATGTTCGGCAGGATCACGGGATTATTCTCGACGGAACCGATCTTGGCACCTGCCAGAAGGACGCTGGCTCCCTTATATATTCCGCTCGCGTTCGGATATTCGACGCGAATTCTGTAGGCACCATGAATGCTTTCTCCAAAGCGTCCGAAGTAGACTACCATCAGTCCAATGGCGAGCAGACCGATTGCCATGAAGATGCCCACCCGCAACTGTGATGCCCGTTCCTTGGACGTCATAGGGCTCTAATCTTCGCCGTCCTCCGAATGTCCGTCCACAAAATCCCTAACGATGGAATCTTGGGTAGCATGCAGATCATCGAGTGTCCCGTAGAAGTGGCGCCGGCCTTCGTTGAGCAAGGCAACCCGATCAGCGATCCGATTGCAACTGGTCAAATCATGAGTGACAACAATCGAGGTAACCGACAGTTGCTGTTGGAGTCTTCGAATCAGCCGATTAATACTGTCGGACACGATCGGATCGAGTCCGGCAGTCGGCTCGTCGTAGAGGATGACCTGCGGAGGGGAGATGATTGCACGTGCGAGGGCCACACGCTTGCGCATGCCGCCGCTCAGATTCACAGGCATTTTCTTGTCATGGCCGCTCATGTTCACGAGGGCGAGGGCTTCGTGCACTTTCTGCCGGACAAGCTTTTCGTTCTTTTCACCGCGCTCGCGAAGGGGAAAGGCGACATTGTCATACACGCTTAACGAATCGAAAAGCGCGCCATCCTGAAAGAGCATGCCGATCTTGCGGCGCACCGGCGCGAGTTGGCGCTCATTCAAGTTCGCGATGTCCTCTCCCTCAAAGAGGATCTGCCCAGAGACCGGTTTCATCAGGCCGATCAAGTGACGGAGAAAGACGCTTTTACCCCCGCCGCTTTTCCCGAGGAGCACCAACGTTTCGCCTCGAAACATGTCGAGCGAAAATCCCCGGAGGATCTCCTGCTTGCCGATCTTTTGCACCAGATCGCGCACGGAGATGAGAGGCTCTACTTCTTCGCTCATCGCTGTCCTGCCGGAAAGAGGATATTGAGGAACATGGTGAGAAAGAAATTGGCGATCAAGATGGAGAGCGAACAGATCACGACGGTTTCGGTGGTGGCGCGGCCGACCCCGACGGCACCCTCCTTGGCATTCAAGCCTTCTCGACAGCTGATAAAGACGATGATGTTCGCAAACACGAATCCTTTGATCAGCGACATCGCGATATCGCTTGCCTCGGTAAACTTCTGCATATTGTTGACGAAGTATACCCCCTCGATATTGAGCACATACACGGCTACGAGGTACGAGGCGAGGACCCCGCAACCGACACATTCGACCACCAACAAGGGCATGGAAATCAGCATCGCCAATGCTCGCGGAACCACCAGGTAATCCACCGGGTGAACCGCGAGCGCACGCAGCGCATCGATCTGTTGGGTCACCTTCATGGTCCCAATTTCTGCACTCATAGCAGCGCCAACCCGTCCTGCGACCATCACGCCTGTCAAGACGGGTCCCAACTCGCGGAACATCGATAAAGTTACCACCGGGCCCACCGCCGTCTCCATGTTCAAGCTTGCAAATTGAAAGTAGGCCTGCGCGGTAAACACCGCCCCCGTAAATGCCCCCGTGACAACGACGATGAGCTGGGATCCGTATCCGATTTCAGCGATTTGCAGCAGCGTTAGCCTAAAACGAATCCGTGCTGCAAAGATCGACCGAAAGGTCTCCCCAGCCAACAAAGCGACCTGACCCAGGTAGGTGAAGAAACCAAAAAGCCCACTTTTGACGAGATCGAGCAGGCCCATTCAATGGTGGCTGCGAAGCGAAAAGTCTCCCGCGCTAGGAGGCGGCATTTTCGATCCGCTGCGTACTCTTCTTCGAATTGATCTCTGGCGGCAACTGACCAACGAATTTTGCTTCTAAGCCAGTTTTGATAAAGACGGACTTAAGGGTGGAAAGCGTCGGAACACTTTCGGTGAACTCCATATACATAATGTCGTGATTGGTGTCGACCTTGTAGCGAAGGCCGGAAATCACGTCCAACTCCAGGGCGAGCGCCATCATCTTCTCTGGATTGCGCAGACCGGCGGCATACACCTCAAGTTCGATCATGCCAGAATGCTTCGTCGGCGGCCGGTCAAAATCAAGGCACAATTTGAAGGAGGGGATTGGCCGCTCTCCAATCTGTCGAATTGTGCGGTTTGCCTTTGCGAGGGTCGCGGTTATCGGGTAGATCGGTCCGCCGTCTAGTCATGCCCAAAGATACCTCGCTTCAGAAGATTCTCCTGATTGGCTCGGGCCCGATCGTGATCGGGCAGGGCTGTGAGTTCGACTATTCGGGCGTGCAGGCGTGTAAAGCGCTCGGCGAAGAGGGCTACGAAGTCATTCTGGTCAATTCGAATCCTGCGACGATCATGACCGATCCGGAATTCGCCAGCCGCACATACATCGAGCCGATTACTCCTGAGGCGATCGAAAAAATCCTCGCGCGCGAAAAGCCGGACGCTGTCCTGCCCACCCTTGGAGGCCAGACTGCTCTGAATGCGGCGATGGCATTGGTTGAGAGTGGCGCGCTCGAGCGGCACGGCGCTCGGCTGATCGGAGCCAATGCCGAGGCGATTCGTCGCGGAGAGGATCGGCAACTCTTCAAGGAGATCATGCTCGATATTGGCCTTGATTGTGCACGTTCAGAGATCGCGCATACCCTTGAGGAGGCGCGCGATGTTGTCGAGGCGATTGGGGCGTTTCCGCTGATTATTCGACCAGCTTTTACCCTGGGCGGAGCCGGCGGAGGAATCGCCTACAATCGTGAGGAGCTCGAGGAAATCGTCCGGCGGGGCCTCGACCTTTCACCCGTTTGCGAAGTTCTGATTGAAGAGTCGCTTCTCGGTTGGAAGGAGTTTGAGATGGAAGTCATGCGTGACCGCGCCGACAACTGCGTGGTCATTTGCTCGATCGAAAACTTCGATCCCATGGGAGTGCATACCGGCGATTCGATCACGGTCGCGCCCGTGCAAACGCTCACCGACAAAGAATACCAAGCCATGCGGGACGCGAGCTTCGCGGTGATTCGAGCGATCGGCGTCGAGACCGGCGGCTCCAATATTCAGTTCGCCGTGCATCCCCAGACCGGCAGGATGGTGGTCATCGAGATGAACCCTCGGGTCTCGCGCAGCTCTGCTCTTGCCTCCAAGGCTACCGGTTTTCCCATCGCCAAAATCGCCGCAAAACTCGCCGTCGGCTACACCCTGGATGAGCTCAAAAATGACATCACCCGTGAGACCCCGGCGTGCTTTGAACCATCCATTGATTACTGCGTGGTTAAGGTTCCGCGATTTACTTTTGAAAAGTTCCCCCAAGCCGATCCGACGTTGACCACACAAATGAAGAGCGTTGGTGAAGCCATGGCAATCGGTCGCACTTTCAAGGAGGCTCTGCAAAAGGCGCTCCGCTCACTGGAAATAGGACGGTTCGGGCTCGGCGCGGACGGCCGCGATTCGCCGCCGGCTCTCGACGACGGCTCGCCAAACCTGGCGCTGATCGAGCGAAAACTTCGAATCCCCAGTCACGATCGCGTCTTCTTCATCCGCCACGCTCTCCAAGCCGGTCTTACCATCGAGCGGATCCACGAGCTCTGCTCGATCGACCCCTGGTTCCTCGAAAACATTAAACAACTGATCGAGGAAGAGTCGCGCATTGCCGAAGATGGGCTGAGCAAGCTGAGGCGCCACAAGAAGCTCGGATTCTCAGACCGCCAGCTCGCCACGCTCACCAGCAGGACAGAAGAGGAAATTCGTGCCGCCCGAAAGAAAGCCAACCTCCTTCCGACCTACCGGTTGGTGGACACTTGTGCCGCTGAGTTCGAGGCCTACACACCCTACTATTATTCCACCTACGGGGATGAGGACGAGACCCGCTCAAGCCCCAAAAAGAAGGTGATGATCCTGGGTGGCGGGCCGAACCGCATCGGACAAGGCATCGAGTTTGACTATTGTTGCGTCCACGCTGCTTTCGCCCTCCGAGAGCTCGGCTGGGAAACGATCATGGTGAATTCGAATCCGGAAACCGTTTCGACCGACTATGACACCAGTGATAAGCTCTACTTTGAACCACTTACACTAGAGGATGTCCTGAACATCTACGAGCGCGAGCGCGCCGACGCGATCATTGTCCAGTTCGGCGGTCAAACTCCCCTCAACCTGGCTGCGGCTCTCGCCGCCAACGGTTGCACAATCATTGGGACGCCACCGGCCAGCATCGAGATGGCCGAGGATCGACGACGCTTCGCGGCAATGCTCGACAAGTTGCGACTCAAGCAGACACAGGGTGGCACGGCCACAAACGAGCATGAGGCGGTCGCCGTCGCGAAACAGATAGGTTATCCGGTCCTGGTGCGACCATCCTTCGTGCTTGGCGGAAGAGCCATGGAAATTGTCCATGAGGAGAAAGATCTGCGCCGTTACATCCGGACCGCCGCCGAGGCCAGTCCGGAACGACCTATCCTCGTCGATCGTTTCCTGGAAGATGCCACCGAGGTGGACGTCGACTGCATTGCCGATGGGGAGAGATGCGTCATCGGCGGTGTCATGGAACACATCGAACAAGCTGGCATCCATTCCGGTGATAGCGCCTGCGTCATCCCGACGTTCTCGCTATCGAGGGAAGTTCTCGAGGCAATCAAGCGCGCCACCATCGCGATGGCCCGCGAACTCCAGGTGCGCGGGCTGATGAATGTTCAGTTCGCCGTCAAGGATGAGGAAGTTTACGTGCTCGAAGCAAATCCTCGCGCCTCGCGCACTGTCCCCTTCGTGAGCAAGGCAATCGGTAAGCCATTGGCCAAACTCGCCGCACGAATCATGGCAGGGCAAAGTCTTAAGGAGCTGAATTTTACGAGCGAAATCCTCCCAACGCACTACTCGGTCAAGGAAGCTGTGTTTCCCTTCATCAAGTTCCCAGGGGTCGACGTCACGCTGGGACCGGAAATGCGCTCCACCGGTGAGGTGATGGGGATTGATGCCAACCTCGGAATTGCCTACGCGAAGGCACAAATGTCCGCCCAACCGCCGCTGCCCACCGGGGGCAACGTTTTCATCAGCGTGAAGGACTCCGACAAACCGGCGGTGGTCCCCATTGCCAGGGAGTTCGCCGATCTCGGATTCATCATTTACGCCACAGGCGGAACTGCCAGGGTGCTAAACGCAGCGGGAGTTCGAACCAGGCTGCTCTACAAATTGAAGGAGGGTCGCCCAAACATCCTGGACCTGATCAAGAATGGCGACATGCATTTTATTATCAATACGCCCAGCGGACAACAACCCCGCCGAGACGAAGTCGTGATTCGCAGCGCGGCCGTGGCTGCACGGATCGCCATGATGACCACGCTGCGCGGCGCGCAAGCGAGCAGCGCCGCTATCCGCGCGCTGAAAGACGCCGGCTACTCCGTCAAAAGCCTGCAGGAATACCACGGCACAAGTTGACTCCACGATCTTTAGCCACCCGGTCCCGTGGTCCAGGGACCCTCGGCGCCGTGGACGCCGCCGCTACAGCAACGAGCGACAAGGCATGTTGAGTGATTAGGTCCGCCTACAATGAACTCGGGATTTGTGGACCCACAACTCGTCCGCTTTGGCTACATAATTGTCGTAGCCGCCTTCAGGGTTCCACCAGTAGGGAGGCGCGGACGACCGCCAGCTCTGCCTCTTCCATCAGGCGCCGCGTAACCGACCGTAATCGCTTGCTCAGAACCGAGGCCAGACTGATGACGAGTTGCATGCCGGCTTGAGGATAGTTGTTGATAAACTCCTCGAGATCCGGGCGGCTAATCGCCCAATACTGGACTCGCTCGACAACGATTACCGAGCACATGGCGCTGACGGGGTCAAAGAGATCCACTTCGCCCACCCATTCGCCACTGCGAATCGTTCCAAGCAATACCTCCCGGTCCCCGTCACGACGAACGGCATGAAGCAGACCACTGAGAACAAAGAAGAGGCGACCCTGCGAATCACCCTGCGTGATCAACACCTCCCGCTGATCAGCCAGGTGAAAGTCGCCATATGAACTGAGAACGCCACGTTCTTCGTCCGACAGCGTTGCCACCGGGCCCACGGCGGGAAGATAGGGGCCTTCAAGTTCCTCAGGCATGCGGCAGAAACTACAGCATCTATCAGAAAATCACTTCCGAAAAGCTGATCCTCCTTCCACGTCCGGCCGCCTTGCGTCGTTTACACAACCAAGTCAAGTCACGGCCGACGCTCGAAGGTCGGACGACGCTCGCGGAGCCGGCGCTAATCGCTCTTTTCCAGAAGCTTTCCGGACGCCGAATCGACGCGCGGCGGGAAAACTCTTCTTGCGCACTGCGGCCGTCGATGTAATCCTAGAAGGTTTACAAAGTTCAAAGAAGAAAATGGCAAAAGCAGAAACGATCGAGGTCGATACTCTTCGGCTTCATGAGAAGGATACAGGCAGCGCGGATGTTCAGATCGCGTTGCTGACAAAACGCATCAACGAGCTCACCGAGCATCTCAAGGGTCATGTCAAGGATCACGCTTCACGACGGGGGCTTCTCAAGCTGGTGGCTCAGCGGCGCAGTTTACTGGACTACTTAAGGAATACAGCTTCGGACCGATATCAAACGGTTGTCGAGAAGCTTGGTTTGCGCAAATAACACGCGTGCGAGTCGAAGCCCCGCTTC
>DATDKN010000255.1:0-6421 GCA_036519995.1 Terrimicrobium sp.
AGAACGCAGCTACCCAGGGAAGCAGCTCCACTGTGATAGCGGATCTTCGAAAGCGTTCTACACCCATTACGCTTCGCTAAGCCCACAACAGAGAATTCCGTAGTGATTGACGGGAGCGGACTGCCTTGTCAGCATTGAAAATAATGGACCTGGCAGCCCGCCCAGCGTAGGACCCAGGGCGAGCTGGACTACCTACTTATTCGTCGTAGAGTCTATCTCTTTACTGGAGCTGTTGAGTTCTGCATATCGGGCGCATTCCTGAATTCGCGGTAGGGCACAACGTCTTTGCGGTGCAAATTCTCTTGTCTGCGGCGATGGCAGCTTGACTTGAAGTTACCGGAACGCGTCGCGGATGCCCGAGAAGGCGCTCCTAGCCCTTCGTGTCGGGGGGATACTCGGGGGGCGAATACACGTTGAAAGTTACCGCTGGCCGATCGCTTCTGTTGGTAAATTTGTGCTTTGTGCGCGGGGGGATACTCACAAAATCGCCAACCTTCATCAGAGATCGTTTACCGTCGATCTCCGCCGAAAGCTGGCCCTCGATCACCAGGAGCACTTGGTCGCTATTCTTGTGAGTCTCCGGTTGCTCGCCGGTGGATTGTCCCGGCCCGAGTTTCATCACAGCAACCTGACTGCGTTTGGTAGTTTTCAGGACTTCGAACCACTTGGTTTTCCGAAATATGTTCGAGCGGCTCATCCTTTCCTTTTCCGGTGGGTTCGGGCAGGTGCTGACTATTTTGACGGCTTCGTGTCGCTGGCTTTTTCGCCCTCTTTCAGCTCGATGCGATACGCGCGAAAGACCGCCGTCCCGACGTTCTCCGCTGAGTGCAGGCCTTGAGGAGGCATCCAAAGCGGCGGAGGTTGAAAATTGTCCTTGCCAACTTCAATCGTTTTTCCGGTGACGATTTGCCCGTCCTGCAAGGTTCCCGGAATGATGCGGAGCGGCGCGCCCGTGATTATGTTCATCACGCTAAAAAGCGGATGCTCGTGGAACGGTTCCTTCTCGCCCGGATTTATAGTGACTTCGAGAACCCTGACCTTTTCATTTTCGAAGACGACGCGGTGATTGTCAGGCGCCGCCGCGACCGCGTCGTAAGAGGAAGGTCTAGTCGAACTTTCCTCTGCGCGCAGCGGAGGACGACCCAGAAGAAGAACAAGGCAAAGCCCCGTCGCGAGCCGTGGAATACGTCCGGGCTTCATGAACTCGCCCTTTTCTACCGGCCAACGACGCTCTTGTCGAGGGGCACTGAAAACGCGTCCGTATGCCTGCAGTCGGAGCGGAACGCAAATTTTCCCATCTGGCGGGCCCATTATCAATAGTGGTTGCCGGTCTTGGCTCGAACCGAAGCGCTCATCTATGGTGGGCAATGAAAAGACCGGCTTGTTGCTCGGTCTAAAAAGTGCATGTAACGCCTCCGAGATTGGCACTACTCGGCTACTGCACCCGAACGCTCCGCCACGGAGCGCCAACATTGGTAGAGGGACATGTCAGGGTTACCCCCTGATTGTTCTCTCAGGGTTTTCACGTATTGTTGCTGCACAGCATCTTACTTTTTTTGCTGCAACGAAAACCGACCCTGAACAACCGGCCGAACCTCGAAAGAGCAGAGTGATGATCGTCGATGATCATCCCCTGTTTCGCCTCGGGTTGGCCGATCTCATTAACGCTGAACAAGATCTGGCTAGTTGCTGCGAAGCGTCTTCGTCGCCGGGTGCTCTTCGGGTGATGCGGATGTGCCCGCCTGATGCAGCCATTGTCGATATCTCCCTGCCTGGAATAAACGGAATCGAGTTGATCAAAATCGTAAAGGCGGAACTACCCAAATTGCCCATTTTGGTGCTCTCGATGTATGACGAAGAGCACTACGCGTTGCGGGCGCTTCGCGCAGGTGCCTTAGGATATCTTACCAAGTCCGAAGCTCTCGATAACGTTCTCGGAGCTTTGCGCAAAGTTTTGCTGGGAGGGATCTATGTCAGCCCACAGTTCAGTGAACAACTGCTGCGTCAGTCGATTCAGTCTGAAGACGAACGGGGTGATTCATTGGAAAGCCGACTCTCGCCGAGAGAACTGGAAGTCCTCGAGTTGTTCGGACGGGGATTGGGAATGAGGGAAATCGCAGCGAAACTGGAGATTAGCCCGAAAACCATCGAGACCCATCGCAGACATATCGGACGGAAGTTCGGCTTTAAGACTAGCGCAGAGATGAGGCATTTTGCTTTCAATTGGGTCGACTTGAACGAAAGAGGGCCCCCCTGAATGGTCGCAACTCTCCGTCGCTGCTCGCTCCGAGGCTGCAAACGACATCATGGCGCGCTGGAATCTACAGGGTTTTAGGAAGCCGCTTCGTCTGGACCGTAGATATCAGCTTTTTGCGTTGGAAGCACCGGCTTGGGCAAAGTAGCGAAGCACGCGAAGGCTTGGCAGGAAGAAATAAGCCCCGCCTCGAACGGTGACGAATTGTTCAAGTCCGCTAACGCGCTGTCGCACGCCATCACCTTTGGGAATGTTGAAATCGGTGGTGACCGGACAGCCCCAAATGGCTTGACGATTTCCCAGGAGAGGGTCGCTTTCGCCGCTCATGGCGGCAAATTTGGTGTTTGCTATCCAGGCGTTCTGCAAGAATTCGAACTGGCGGAGGATGTTCGCGTTCAGGCAAATGAAGTGCAATCCCCGGCTGGGTTCGTTCGACGGCGCGGGTCCGAGGGCGTCCTCGGGAGACAGACCGGGTCCATATTCGCGACCACGCCGCAAGATGCGATGATAGCGAACAGAAGAGATCAGATCGTCACGGAAACCTTTGGGACCAAATCCGAGCATCGTCACGACTTTCGAGAGGAGGGTGGCAGGGCGCCCCGGATAATCGGTATTGCGTGGATTGGCGCGCCGCACGTGCGCACCAAATGGGCAGGATACACCTTCAGGATCGCTCTCAAAGGTGAACCGATTCTGCCGGACCTCATCAGCATCCGGTCCTATGCCGGAGATCGGCTCCCGTCGAATCGGCACTAGCGGATCGCCGGTTCGCGTGCGACCGACCATCGCGGTGGCAAGCCGTTCCATAAATGCGAGATCGCCGTGCGCGTGCTTGTTGAGGAACTGCCAGAAGCCCCGAACGTCCTGCTGCAAGTCGCGCATGACGAGATATGTCCCGTTGCGTCCAATATCTTTCTTTTCAGGCGCGTCTTCTGCGTTGAGCAGTTCCGCGGTGGCCGCATCGGCATCGACCAGAGGGCGATCGGTGTATTTGCCGTATTCGTTTCGATATCCCAGCAGAAACTCGCCCAAAGCGACTACGTTTCCATAGTCGATTTGCCCTTCCAGCATATTACGTTGCTGCTCCCAATCGACCTTCGGCTGGCTGATACCATCGACGAATCCAAATGGCTCGATGCCATCAAGGTCAGCGGTGTAAAGCCAGTTCACCTCAAAGGCATCGTTCCAGACCGCTCCGGTGCTACTTTCTTTGAAGGAATCGAGGCGCTCCGGTGGCGCAAAGAACATTGCGAGGAGATGGGGCACCTTGGCACTGGAGCCCCAGACCCAATTCGATGGAGAGTTGGCCTCCAAGTCGCCTAACCTCCGCGAGCGGCTCTCTTGCGTCATTCCGGAGACAAACTCGTGGGAAAAGGCTCCGATTACCGCGTCGGGCACGCGCAAGGCCCTGAGTCCTTCGACGGTAAGGGCGACTTGCAGCGCGGTCGCTGGTGGCGGATTTCTCTCAATCGCGGTGGACACGGATGCGGAGAGCAGCCAGGAACGTGCCGCTTCCAAGTTCTTGATTCGCGCCAGCGCGTAGGAAGCTCCCTTCAACCGCCCGTAGCCGAATCGGACAATTCCTTGCACGTCGTCAAAGTCCACTTCACTCTTCATAAAAGTCCCACCCACGCGCGAGCCTCCGCATCGTTGAGTCTGGAGGATTCCAGACCCCTTCGGATTCGAGTGTTTCTTTCCAGATCGGCGGCAGTCAGTCCCGGATAGGCCTTGTACCAAACTTGCGTGGGCAAGGTGTGGCGGCGCAAGAATTCCTTGTATTTCAGTTCGTCGGCACATCCATCGAAGATGAGCCAATTGGTCCGCGGATAGCCGATCCCGTTGCTGAAGACTACATTCAGTCCAAACCCTGATTTGTTGATAAAGTCGTCCATGTAGCTTTCGAAGCTTCCATCGTAGTCACTGAAAAAGACCATTCGCTTCTTGTCATCGAGGAACACCCAGCGGGCAAAGTGAATGGTGCGTATGCGTGCCAATCGCCCACGATTAAAGATATGACGGGCGGCGTAGTCGACTGTCCGGAGTACGGCGGTCGCCGTCCAAAGTCGCACCGTCCCTGGTTTTAGGCTTCCCATGGCGGTAAATTGATTGGTGACGTCGTGATCTTCCAAGCGCGCCAGCGCATCGGAGTATTCCTGGTCAATGCGGAAGCACAGCTCCGGATCGGTCTTCTCCAACCGTCGAAGGCGAACAGCGAAGATCAGTCCAACCGGGATGAGGATTGGCAGTAAGAGGAGTGCCAGCAAGGGGAGTCCAACCTTGTGCAGCAAATTGCGGAGACGCCAGCCGAGAGGCGTGGGTGTTTCTGCGGAGAGTTCGAGACGACCGGCTGCTCTTTCACCGGCGACGAAGCTCTGCACGGCGGTGTGGACCTCCTGTGCTTGCAGACTCGCGAAGGAAGGCGCATTGCTCTGCAGATAGCGGTCGATGCTCTCATGCAAATTGGCTTCCTCGCGGACGCGAGTGACGGTGCGCCCCATCCAATTTGTATACCCGGCAATGGAAGACCGGCTGTGCTTTTTCATCCATTCGACCAGGGGAGTTTCCGACGTGAAGCCTTCGCAGCACGAAAAGAGTGCGCGCAATCCATTTGGAGCGCGTCGGGCCAATTCCTCATAGAACGCATCCCGTTCCCCGTCGATGTTGCCGAGAAAGGCGAGGTAGAGCGGGTAGTCGCGCCGTGGCAGCCCATACACTTTTATGTCGTCCAGAGAATTATCTTTCAGAACGAGCAAGCGTGCGACATGGATCATGCTGAATTCGGCAAAAGCGATCAGCGCATTGTTCGGGTTCACGCGTCCGGGAGCATTATTCATGGAGTCGAGCAGCTCTCGAAGCTCTGCCTCACGCTCTGGCGTGATCGCGGCCAAAACCATGAAGCTTGTCTGCGGGGTCATGAATTCTCTACTTGAAAACCTCGTCGCCCGTGGGTTCGTAGTGGGAAACAGCGTTCATCCTTTGGCGGAGGCGCGATAGTTCCGAATACATGCGCTGCCGCGCTCGGCTTTGGTTCCCCAACGGACGATGTTCCGGAAGACAATGCCAAGGATTGTAGGAGAGACGTTTAGCGAACTCCATTTGCGACGGAGAGTCAAACTTCTGCCTTGGCAGCCGCAAAGTGGCTGCGGAAACGCGCGGAGAGAGCTTTTCTGGCCAGAGCACAGCATTATTCTCGATCGGCATAAGATGCGGATCGGTTTGCAGCTGCAAACGGACGTCGAGCTCGACATCGCCTTTGGCTAGCGAAACAATCATTGCCTCGCGCAAATAGTCGTCCGGAGGTCGCAAAGGGAGCCGCGGAATGCGAGTCCTTTTGCGTGATTTCGGCCAAATTGAATATTGCATCGCCTGTCCTTCGCCGAGCAAATAGGGCACGCAACTGAAGTAGGGAGCTTCCAAGGGACTGCTCTGCGTCTTGATCCACAAGGACTGCATGATCAGGTCCAGCACGTGGGGCCGGCGAAAGTTAAGAAAGTAGAAGATTTGTGCGTTCTTGACGCTCTCAATTTGCAACTGGGCATTAGCTTTGGTGTCCGGTGTCACGAAGGTTGGTGTGGAAACGCCGAACATATCCTGGGTAAACTTTTCATCGTCCATCAGCTTTGGTCCCGGCACTCCCATTAGCTTGATGCTGATGCTCATGAAACCAACATCTTCGATATCTGGAGTGATATAGGGTCCTGGACCGGAGAAGCGCACCCAGGCGCGATACGTTTTCGGCTCAGCGTAAATGCCGTGCCGCAGCGCTGGTGGAAGGTTTTGGTGAACGATAAATTCACCCCGCACGATTCCATGTGTCTTGGTATTGCCACCTCGCTCGAACGCTCCCGATTTCCAGAGCAGATGCATCTGTTTGGTGAAGCTTGAAACGATCGAGTCGAGGTATTCCTCTTCGCCAGGCATTAACTTTTCCTCGGCGATTTTCAGGCCCTCGTTCGGCCGCTTCCTGTTAATAAGTGCCGTCGTCAGCTCGGCAATCGGATCGCGCAAGACAGCGTCGAAAGCGGGACGGATAAACGGATCGAAGCGGCGCTCGAGCTGCAGCATCCGCGTAAAAAAGTCGCTCACGCGATTTAAAAACACGAAACCTGTGTTTGCTCGGGGCGGTGAGCGAATCGGATTTGAACTCAAGGTGGAAAAATCGGCTCG
>DATDKN010000256.1:0-2483 GCA_036519995.1 Terrimicrobium sp.
CGGTCACCTTAACACCGGCCGCTGGTTGAGAGCTGGGAGTTTGTGTCTGAGTCGCCCAGCGACGAGTCGTCATTCTCTGGTGTTCAGCAGGGGATCGAAAGGCATCCGGAGTGGCCCTGACAAATTGCGGGCGTGGTGGTAGAATATAATGTCGATCTCCCCTAGGCATGGCACAGCTCGAGATATTTAAGGTGCATCCGCTTTTCGAGGACGTGCAGCTCGCCGGTATTTTTCCAGACGAAAAGACGTTTGTTGATTGCCTGCCTAAACGCCCTCTTGAAGAGATCGCGAAGGAATACCGCCTCGCCAAGACTTCGGCCAATTTTAACCTCCGGGACTTTGTTGACGCGCACTTCGAACGACCCCCGGAATACGGGACAGATTACGTCAGCGATCGGACCAAAGAGGTTGAAGAAGATGTGGAGTCGCTTTGGACCATCCTAACCAGGCAACCTGACACCACCGCGGGATCGCTCATCCCGCTGCCCTTTCCCTACATTGTTCCGGGCGGACGCTTTCGCGAGATCTATTACTGGGACAGCTACTTTACCTCTCTTGGCCTGCGTGCCTCGGGCAAGGTCGATATGATCGAAAACATGGTGAAAAACTTTTCTCACCTGATCGACACGGTCGGCTATATCCCCAACGGCAATCGCACTTACTACCTCGGCCGATCGCAACCGCCCTTCTATGCGATGATGGTGAAGCTCCTGGTTGAGGAGCGCGGCGAGGGAATCCTTCTAAAATACCTCCCTCAACTCGAACGCGAGTATCAGTTCTGGATGAAAGGCGCCGCGGACCTGACTGAGAACCGTTTGACCGCACATCACTCGGCCAGAATGCGCGATGGTGAGGTGCTCAACCGTTATTGGGATGAGAACGACACTCCCAGACCAGAGTCGTTTCAGGAGGATTTCGAGCTGTCACACCGATCAGATCAGCTCCCTGCCAATTTGTTTCGCCACCTCCGTGCAGGCGCAGAATCTGGTTGGGATTTCAGCAGTCGGTGGTTCAAGGACGGGCGTTCCCTTAGCTCCATCCACACCACCGACATCGCGGCGGTCGATCTAAATTGCTTATTGCTGAATCTGGAAAGAACGATCGCGGAGGCCTGTCAGGTGGCGAGAAACGCTCATGAGACTCAGCGCTTCGAAGAGGCTGCCGCGCGCAGAGAAGCAGCCATCGAAAAATACTTCTGGAACGAGGACAAGGGCTTTTACTTCGATTACGACATCGCGCCCGGGCAGCAGAACAGTGCAATGACCCTTGCGGGGGTGTTTCCCTTGTTCTTCCAGGTAGCGACGGAAGAGCAGGCCAAGGCGGTCGCCGGCACCATTGAGAAAAACTTCCTCATGCCCGGCGGCGTCGTCACTACACTGGAGACAACCGGCCAACAGTGGGATGCTCCGAATGGGTGGGCGCCGCTGCAATGGATGGCAATCATTGGCCTCGAGAACTACGGTCACCACGAGCTCGCCGCCGAAGTTGCCAGCCGATGGATCAACCTGAACTCAGATGTGTTCAAGCGCACCGGCAAGCTGATGGAAAAATACAACGTCGTTGACACCCACCTGGAAGCGGGGGGCGGCGAATACCCAGGCCAGGATGGATTTGGCTGGACCAACGGCGTGCTGCTCGCGTTGAAAGCTCGCGGCCGAGTCGAAGCCGCCTCATCCCGGCAGTAATCGCAAGAACGTCGAGAGGATCGCACGAGAGGTGACTTCGTCGAGTTCACCCATTGCTCGGAGTAGCTTGCGGTTGACAGGGCGAATTAAATCGCAAGCGACGATGAACAATTTCCCGTTCCAGCGTATTTCAACTCGGACCGGCGTCCGACTGATGCCGGCGCGCAACGGACAAACCAGCATCGTTGGGAGCGCGGCCAAACCAGGATGCTGCAAAGCTACCAGATTAGGATCGATCGCTCCGGACTTTGACGCATAGAGCGGAAGTCTCATTCCTCATGAACCGGGAACTCTTCGTTTACTCGTAACGTCTCTTCACAGACTTCCGGGGTGTAAGCTGCATCGACCTCCGCCTCAAATCGTTCCTGTTCAACGCGAGAGTGCTCGCGCTCCAGCAATCCTTCCACGTAGGCCGACCTCGACGCCTCGCCACGGAGTCGATCAAGTATCGGAAAAGCCGCGAGAGGAAGTGTTAGCGTGCGACGCTGCAGAGGCGACTTTTTGGCGACTTTCATGACAACACGATAAGCGATATTGCCTCTCGCTCAAGTGTTCTTCCCGGCCCAAGAGAAGGAGGCTCCTTAGGGGAAAAGCCCACGCGCCTGACGTGACGCGAGAACTCGCTCGACCCCAATGGAGAGGGCGGACATCCGATGCGGGATCTTGCGTTCTTTGGACCTCTTGATCACGGCAGCGAAAGCGGTCTCGAGAATCCGATACAGCCGATCGGTGATCTCAATGTCCGACCAGAAGAAATTTTGCAAATCCTGCACCCATTCGAAATAGGAGACAATGACT
>DATDKN010000257.1:0-2881 GCA_036519995.1 Terrimicrobium sp.
TCCTCGATCACCTTTCGCTCTGGGGTGCTGGATGAGAATGGCGCGATCGAATTGGAGCCTGCTTCACGCTTTGTGACCCCACCGCGTCCGGTACCTTCCGCGGTGTATGAGCGGGATTTGTTTCTGCGAAAACTCGGGGAGCTTGGCTTGGATACGGAATTTGCCCGGCAAGTTCTGGACGCTTTGGGTGAGAAGTTCACCTTCGATAGTTTGCGGACGGCTGTCGATCTCCTCAAGATAGGCCATTCCGATCCGGAGGCCCCGGTGATCGGCGAGAAGATGGTGTTGTTGGCCCGCTCGAATTACGAGGTCGCCTTCGCGCCGGACCGACCGATCTCCGAACGCATCATCTTTCCATTTTCACCGAGTCAGAGCAATGGGATCGAGGACGCGCGGTTCGTTTGCTTTCGCGAAGACGATACACCTCCCGTCTACTATGCGACCTACACCGCCTATGATGGCCGGACGATTCTCCCGCAGTTGCTGGAGACGCGAGATTTTCTTCACTTCAAGGTCTGTACGCTGAATGGACCGGCAGCAAGGAACAAAGGGATGGCGATGTTTCCCAGGAAGATTGATGGGTACTACTGCATGCTCTCGCGGCAAGACAACGAAAACCTTTACCTGGTGTTTTCCGAGCACCCGCACTTTTGGTACGATCCGCGCATCATTGTGCAGCCGGCGGAGCCATGGGAATTTGTTCAACTGGGCAATTGCGGGTCGCCGATCGAGACCGATGCGGGGTGGCTGGTTTTGACCCACGGGGTCGGCCCGATGCGCAAATATTGCATCGGTGCGATCCTGCTCGACCACGCCGATCCCAGCCGTGTGATCGGACGTCTGCGTGAGCCGCTCATCAAACCGGAAGCCGACGAGCGCGAGGGTTACGTTCCCAACATCGTCTACACGTGCGGTGGCATGATTCACAGCGGGAAGCTGATCTTACCCTACGCGGTATCCGATTCCGCTACCTGTTTTGCGGTGGTCGCGCTCGAGGAAGTAATCGCCGCCATGGACTAAGCGCTTGTCGACCTTGGAGACCACTTTCCGGCGTGCGCCGAAGGCTCTGGGCGCTATATTTCCGATGCAATGCCAATTTACGAATTCTACTCGCCGGACACGAATCGGATTTACAGCTTTCTTGCCCGGAGTGTTGCCCAGGGTCAGCTGACGCCGCGGTGTCCGGATGATCCAACCGCGCGGATGGAGCGGATGATTTCGCAATTTGCCTTTACCGGTCGTGCAAAGGAGAAATCCGATACGCCCGAGGGTTCCGATAGTCTTGATCCGCGGATGGAGCGAGTGATGGCGGAGATGGAGAGCGAGATGTCTTCGATGAACGAAGATAACCCGGATCCCCGGCAGCTTGGACGCTTGATGCGCAAGATGACGGAGGCGACCGGACAAAGGATGCCGGATGCAATGGAGCAGATGATCCAGCGCTTGGAACGCGGTGAGGATCCGGAGAAACTCGAAGAGGAGTTTGGCGATTCCTTGGAAAATCTCGGCGAGGAATTTGGCGAGGGTGCAGCCGCCGAAGATAAGACGGTGCCGACAAAATTGCGGCGCGGCCGCCCCCAGCGCGATCCTGCTCTCTACGAGATGAAGGACTATCTTTAGACTTGGGGTCTATTCCGCGACCCCAGCGAGCCGGCGAGCGGTTGCCAGAGTATCTATGTCGCGGACAGTTTTGTCTCCTCGAATTCGTTTAATGCGGGGAAACCTAAGTGCAAGGCCGCTCGCGTGGCGGCTGCTTTTCTGGATCGAATCGAAGGCGACCTCGATGATAACCTTGGGCTCGACTTCAATTCGGTTTCCCAGCCGTGAGATCGCGATACTTAGAAACAAATCCGTGAGTTCCTGAATCTCAGCATCCGTAAGGCCGGAGTAGGCCTTGCCAATAGTTAGCAGTTGGTCACCGGAGTCGTCACGGACCGCGAATGTATAGTCACTGAGCACCTTGCTTCGCCGGCCGTTTCCATATTCGACGGCAACGACAGCCACATCAAGGGTCGCAAACTCCTTTTTGAGCTTGATCCAGGCGAGGCCGCGGCGGCCTGGGGTATAAGAGCTCGTGGGATCTTTGGCGAGCAGGCCTTCATTGCCTCGCTCGCGGGCTGCTGCGAACGCCTTCTCGATGGCCGCAGCGTCGCGGACAGGTTCGACTCTGGAGCTCAGCAATGGTTCCTGCAATGTCAGAGTCTCGAGGAGTCGGCGGCGTTCGGCAAGAGGCCTGTTCAGCAACGAAGCTTCGTCGAGCAGAAGGATGTCGAAGATCACGTACGCCACTGGAATTTCTCCTCCGAGGAAAAGGTCTGGTTCGCGCCGCCCGAGTCTTTTTTGCAACTCCAGGAATGGGAGAGCCCTGCCAGCCTCCCAGGCAAGGATCTCGCCATCAAACACCGCGCTGCGACCGAGATTGCGAGCCGCCAGCGCTATCTCAGGAAAAGACTCGGTGATCCGGCGAAGGTCGCGCGAGAAGATCTCAACGCGCGCCGGGGCACAATGAACCTGTGCGCGAATTCCATCCAACTTGTCTTCGAGCCAAACCGTTCCCGCTGCGCCTTGCCGCTGCCAGACGGCAGCGCTGTCCGGTTCAGGACTCGCCAGCATGCATCGAACCGGCTGAAAGAGCGTCAATTCGGCATCTTGGAGGCGGTTTTGCCGCGCGAGAAGAGCCACCTGCCCAATGTTGCCAAGCAGCATATGGGCTTCTCGAACGGCCGCGATCTCGCGTTCGAACGCGGCGCTGATGGCATCTTCAAGCAGGCCCTCTTTGAGCCCAATGCGGAGATCACCGGTGATAATCCGAACGAGGTAACCTGCTGCTGGGGCAGGCATTTCCTTGAGGACTCCGGTCAAGATCTCCGTCTTGAGGACC
>DATDKN010000258.1:0-9597 GCA_036519995.1 Terrimicrobium sp.
ACTCCCAGCGCGACCAGCAAAGTCCATACAGCATATTGAAGGAACTGCTGGAGCGTGAGCCACCTTCTCGCTTCTCTCAGTTGCCTCAAAACGATCCCGTCCACAGCCACCAACAAGAGAGCAGAGTCGAAGAGAAAAGCAATGTGTAGCGGGCGGGATGTCTTGATTTAGACAATCACGATGGGCCTGCTTGTGCCGCGACGCAAAACAGATTGCCTAGGGCCGCTCAAGGGCGGAGAGACCACCGCATAGTCCATTGGCATAGTCAATGCTGCTGAGTTCCCGATGAAAAAGATCGAAGCCGTCATCAAACCCTTTAAACTTGATGCCGTCCAACGAGCATTATCTGAGCTGGGGATTGGAGGTATGGCGGTAACGGAGGTGAAAGGTTTTGGGCGCCAGAAAGGTCGCGCCGAGCCTCCCAACAGTGGATCGTTCAGCGCCACGTTTTTGCCGAAGGTAAAGCTCGAGGTTGTCGTTGGCGATAGCTACGCCAGCCGAGTCATGGACCTCATCGTATCCTCGGCCAAAACGGGCAAGTATGGGGACGGCAAAGTTTTCGTCATTCCTATTGAGTCCGCAATGCGGATACGGACTGGAGAACAGGGAGAGGCGGCCATCTAGATCATAAATCGGGGAGGATCTGCTGGAAAAGCCATCCGGCAGCATCCTCCCCACAGGTCTTTGCCATTGCAGCCCCTTCGACCCGCGCCTTGAGCCCGGATTCGCTGCTCGAATCTGGCCACCGCAGGTTTGTCTTTTTGCGCCTGCCCGCTAGAATCTGCTCTCGATGGAGGTTGATTGGGCCAACTGGAGGCCAAAGGAATTCGCCACATTGCTTTTTGTGGTTCGCAATGGAGAAATTCTGCTCATGCGCAAAAAGCGCGGGCTCGGCGCAGGAAAGATCAATGGTCCAGGTGGCCGAATCGAAGCCGGAGAGTCTTCTCTGGAGGCGGCCGTTCGAGAGACGCGCGAGGAACTCGGCATCGTCCCCGTCTCCCCCGAATTGCGCGGGGAGCTTCACTTCCAGTTTGTCGATGGGTATAGTCTCCATTGCAGCGTTTTCGTCTCTTTGGACTGTATTGGTGAGCCGATCGAGACGGCAGAAGCAATTCCCATGTGGACACCCCTGCACGCGATTCCCTATGATCAGATGTGGGCAGACGATATCCGTTGGTTACCCGAGCTGCTAGCCGGTTCGAGAATTCGTGGCTTCTTCCACTTTGAGCAAGAAACGCTGCTCGCGCACCACGTCTTCTCCGAACTAACCTAAGACCTCTCGGCACGCTTATCGCCCTTCGACCCAGCTTTTTAAACAGCCAACGCCGAAAAATCTTGAAAAAGTGCTTGCGGAACCGAGAGGGCTCGATATCGTTGTGAACATTAAAGATTGTTCTGGGGGGAACAACAGCCCGTCGCAACACTCGTTGCGGCGGGCTGTATCTTTTTGCATCCTGAACGGATTGCGGACCTCCTGATGGACGATGTCGCGGTCTCCAGATTTGGACCTGTCGCTTTGCTAGTCGCGTTTGCGCAGAAGGTCGATCTTGAATCGCTGGCCCGATGTCGCGGACTACTGAGTTCCTTTCAAGAGAATCGCCTAGAGGGGCTCGTTGATGTGACGCCCGCCTACTGCTCGCTGCTCTTGGAATTTGACGATCCAGAACATGCTTCGGACCAATTCGACAGAGTTAACCAATTACTGAAAGCCGCGCGCGCGCTCCCCGTGGAAGAAGCGCCGGTTTTCGAGATTCCCGTCTGCTATGACGGGCCTGACCTAGAGGAGTTCGCGCGGCGCAATACGCTTTCGGTCTCGAATGTCATAGAATTGCACACGGCTCCCGTTTATAGTGTCTTCCTGATCGGGTTTTCCCCGGGGTTTCCCTACTTAGGGCCGTTGGACGTCCGCTTACATGCACCGAGACTCGACCATCCTCGCCCACGGGTGTCTGCCGGGTCGGTGGCAATCGGGGGCGAGCACACAGGAATTTACAGCATCGCCTCGCCCGGTGGGTGGTGGCTGCTCGGGCGAACGAATGCGGAGATTTTCTCGGCCGAAAAGGCGCGCGATGGTGGAAGTGCGGACGCGTTCCTCCTTCGACAAGGCGACTGCGTGAAGTTTCTGCCGGTGGAAGAATTGTTTCACTGAGAAGAGTGCCCGTGATGGACTCCGAGACTCCTGTTCTTGAGGTTTTGGCAGCCGGCGCGGGGATGACGATTCAAGATCTTGGAAGAAGCGGTTGGAAGCGCTTCGGAATTCCGCCCGGCGGCGCGATGGACCTCGAGTCGGCGCGACAGGCGAATTTATTGGTCGGCAACAAGGCGGGAGCGCCTGTTGTGGAGCTGCTGTTCACCGGGGCAAAATTCCTCGTGCTGAGCTCTTCCGAGTTGGCCATTGCTGGGGCGGAGGTCGAATGCGAATGGCCCACGTGGAGAAATTTTCACGTTGAACCGGGCAGTGAAATTTCCTTCGGGCCGCTCCGTGCCGGGGTATGGAGTTATCTTGCAGTCAGGGGTGGTTTCGCGGCTCCGAGATGGTTTGGAAGCGCGAGTGCGAATCCGCGCGCAGGCTTTGGCGAGCCCGTCCAGCCCGGCGCTCGGTTGTCATGCGAGAAGAGGCTACCAGCCGAAGAGATCTCTTCGCGCTTTGTGCCCGAGTTGGTCCGGGAGGAATACGGACAAACTCCCGTCCTTCGGGTTTGGCCCGGTCCCGAGTGGGACGGCTTTACCGAAGAAGCACGGCGTGAATTTTTAGGGCAAACGTGGCGGGTATCCTCCCAGAGTGACCGGGCGGGATATCGCCTCGAGGGCATTGCCCTGGAGTCGCGGCTACGGATGCCCAGCGCGCCTGTCGTCGTGGGAGCAATCCAAATTCCCCCTAACGGCCAGCCCATCGTGCTGCTCCGCGATGGACCGACGGTAGGTGGTTATCCGCGCCTGGCGATCCTGGAT
Source organism: Terrimicrobium sp. (assembly GCA_036519995.1). Lineage (GTDB taxonomy): Bacteria > Verrucomicrobiota > Verrucomicrobiia > Chthoniobacterales > Terrimicrobiaceae > DASTFP01. The sequence continues at coordinate 2,953 of DATDKN010000258.1, forward strand.
GCCTCGAGGGTATCTCGATTCACCCAATGCGCTCCGGGAACGTGTGTTCGCTTTGCGCTGGCCTAGTAAGTGGACATCAACTGCGATCTTGGGGAGGGCGAGCCTGCGGCCCGAACTCGCCAGATTTTAAGATGGGTTAGCTCTGCCAACATCGCCTGCGGCGCGCATGCGGGCAGCGAGCGAACCATGCGAGCCTGCCTGAAGCTATGTCATCACCTTGGGGTGAATGCGGGCGCACACCCCGGATTCGACGATCGCGAAAATTTTGGCCGCAAAGAAGAAGCAGTCTCGGGGGCGAATTTGCAGGCGCTCATTTCATCTCAAGTTGGAAAACTCGTCTCGCTGGCTCAAGCGGAGGGGATTCCGATTGCACATATCAAGCTCCACGGCGCACTCTATCATGTCGTTGAACGAGACAAGGATTTGGCGAGTGGTTATGCCGCCTTCGTCAAAGAGCGATTCCCTGGGATTCGACTTATCGCTTCTCCTCGTGGTGAGCTCATAGGCGCGGCCAGGAGTTGTGGCGTCCAGGCTTGGGGCGAACTGTTTTCGGATCGCGCCTACACCCCGCAGGGTGGGCTGGTCCCGCGCAGCCAGCCGGGTGCGGTTCTCACCGACTGGCCGGAGATCAGGAGGCGAATGGAAACATTCCGAGCGAGCGGCGCGGTCTCCGCCACCGACGGAACACTACTGGTGCTCGATGCCCAGACGGTCTGTGTTCACGCCGATTCTCCGAATGCTTTGCGCATCGCGCGTTTCCTGGCATCACTCTTCCGTGCTGCCGACTGATCTTGCGGATCGAGCGGGTGAGCAATGTCCTCCACGGGACCAAGCACTCTAGCTAGCGCTGGTCGATGCTGTAGCGGCTAAAATCAAACGTTCGCGCACTGTGGGCCTTATATTTAGCGACGAGCCGGTCGAGGCTCGGTTCGAATCCGCGCAGATGGACAGGTTCCTCGAAGAGATCCTGGTTGTTGAATAGCGCCCACATCTGCGGGCTGTATTCACGTGCGGCCCAGGGCATGCCAATATTAACAAAGAGGGGAATTCCTTCCTCATCTGAACGTTGCAGTGCAGCAATGAAGCCGCCGGCGGAATCGAGTCGCTCCATGTGAGCATCGTAAAGATACGGCGGAATGCAGAAGCTGGCCGTCCTGATATTCTTTTGTTCGGCCGCCGCTGGATCGAGCGTGCCGCGTGAATAGATCACCGACTCTCGGATTTGCTGCAGCGGGTTCTCAACGAGCCATTGCCGAAATGAGTTTGTGAAGAGGAAGTAGCCCAAGAGGAGGCATCCCGTAAAAATCCACCCGACGGTCTGCTTCCCGGAAAGTTTGGTCAACAAAGATGCCACCAATGTAAGTCCGGCAGCAGCACAAACGATCACGCCCGGCAGCGAATAGATGACGTAGTTTTCGTAGAGCAGAAATCGTTTGAAGAACGCGACCGTAAAAGTGATCGGCGGGCAAATCGCCATGACAAAGACGAACGTTGCCGAGGGCCAGCTTCGCCAAAGCAGCCGAAAAGCACCTACCACGACGAGTGTGATGGCCAATGATGCCGCCGCCACGAAAAGAACTGGGTTTTCGTCGTAGCGCGTAAGCCACTCCGGATAGCCGGCCCAGGGCTCACCGCTTTTCGTCCAGGGAGCTCCTCCGACCATGTAAGCAACAGTATTGCGCACCCATTGCCCACCGGCGACGAATCCCTGCGAGGAGACAAAATCGAAGTAGAGCTTCGCTTGCGGATAGAGTGGCAGCATGAACTGAAGCGTGAGCATAGCTGCTAGGGCATTAACGCAAAACCAGCGGCCGGCTTGCGCAAATCGCGGCTCCGCACAGCCGGGGGCCGCCGCAAGAAGTCCCAGCGTCAGGAGGTTGAGCACGATCAGGATGAAGGCGGAACCCGGATAACAATAAAAAAGCAAAAACTCAGCGAGAGCATATGCGCTCCACCAACGCCAGGACCCGGTCACCAGCGCTCTTCGCCAGAAGACAAACAGAATCGGAACGATCAAGATGACGAAGCTGTATCCCCGCGCTTCGCTGGTATAACGAATACTCCAGGGGTGAACGGCAAGCAGCCACGCCGCCACCACCCCGGTGGCTGGCATTCCGAAGTCTCTTACCAACCAGGCGAAGGCCGCGATTGCCAAAATGCCAAAAACGAGTGCCGGCACACGAAATGGCCACTCGAGCACCGGAAAACCTTTTGGCTTGGCGATAAGGTTCCAAGTCTCCTCGCATGCACGCGAAAGGATGCTGAAGAGGGTATGGGTATTAGGCCCCTTGCTGTAACCGTAGATGGTCTCCAGCCAATCGAACCGGACAAATTCCACCTCGCCGGTTTTCTTGCTTGGTTTGAACTTTCCCCAGAGAGTGGTGCGGACGTTCAGCTCCTCGTCGTCCCAAAACCCATGCGTCATTCGGGGCAGGCTGTAGAAGAAGGTTGTCGCCATGGCAACGATTACCAAAGGCCAGAACCATCGAGGCGTGGCAGATCCTTCCACCGAAGCGCCGGAATTGGGTGTGAGGTCTCGTAATTTTGCCCACCAAGGACAAAGGATGATCAGGAAGGTCAAAAGAAGGACGTTGATGGCGCCTGCAATCCATCCGTAGATGCGGACGTAATCCAGGGTATCCGTCTTGCCGCGAATCTCGGTGACCGCCACCCACGGCTTTGTTGTCACGAGTAAGGCAATGGCAATCGCACTGACCAGAGCCCCCAAAACAATCCTCCAGCGGCGAACCGAATCGCTGCGCACCCAAAAGCCAATGCCTGGCGCGAGGAAGGAGAGGACGGGATTGTTCATTCGTAATCGGCGGTCGACAACACTCTCGGCAGGTGCGCGTCGATCCGGCCAAGTAGCCGCCTACGGGCCGAGAAGCCGTTCGATGTAGTCTTCAGGAGCGAGTTTGAGTGGCACCGGACCGTCGGCTTCCCCTTTGATGAACTGCTGAACCTCCGGATCAGGATGTTTTGAAATTTCGTCGGGCGTGCCGCTCGCGATGACGGTTCCCATGCGCTTGCCAGCGCCCAACACGATCATCTTGGTGCCAATGCGAAATGCGCTGGTCATGTCGTGAGTGACCACGACAGCTGTCATATCGAGCTTACGGGTGAGGTCGAGTGTGAGTTGATCGATGACCGCCGTCATGATCGGATCGAGACCCGAGGTAGGTTCGTCACTGAAAAGCAACTCCGGATCGAGCGCGACCGCGCGGGCCAGACCTACTCGCTTGCGCATCCCTCCGCTGAGCTCGGCTGGCTTGAGGTTCTCGAAACCCGTGAGGCCGACCAATTCCAGCTTCATCTTGACAACCAGTTCGACGATCTCGGGATCGATATGGCTATTTTCAATTAACGGCAGCGATATGTTTTCGCCCACGGTTAGCGATTGCAGCAATGCACCAAACTGAAAATTCATGCCGAAGCGCAGGCGGAGCTCGTCGAGCTCTCGCTCTGACATGTTCGTTATCTCCTTGCCGAAGACTTTGATCGAGCCGCTGGTCGGCTTGAGAGAGCCAATGATATGGCGGAGCACGGTACTCTTGCCGCAACCGGAGCTTCCCATGATGATCAAAGTGTCCCCTTTTTTGACCGTAAAACTAATGCCGTTGAGAACGGTCCGGTTCCCAAACTTGCGCACCAGGTCCTGAACTTCGATGACGGGATCCTCGTCCATCTTAGTCCAGGACCAAGCGTTCTCCGGCAATCGCCTGTTTCGTTTTTGTCAAACCGTTGAGCGTGTAAGTTACGGTGAGGACACGATTCGGCTTGTGCACGGCGGTTTGTCCAGTCACGGGATCGGCCATGACCTGGGTGCTTCGGTTCAGCTTCTTGGCGGCCGCGGGCGTGAGTAACGCGTCTGAAACAAGGATCTCGTAACGGCCCGATGGATCCGGGGCAATCAGCGACTGAACCATGCCGGTGACGCTGTAGAGTTGCGCGCCAGGAATGCCGTAGCGGGCGGACTCCACCTTGACGACAACGGGCGCAGGTTCGCCGGGTGCTAGTTCCCGGAGGACCTTGATGTTATCAAGCCAAAGAAGGACCGGCTCGCCGTTGACAAGCGTGATCCCACGCTTGCCGTAGTCCTGGATCGCCTCGAGGAGGATCTGCTGGTCCTTCCGAAAGGATGCCTGGGTGGTGCTGAAGCTTCGCGTCACCAGCGCGAGAAAGCGAGGACCTCGTGTTGTTCGGGCCTGGGCAGAACCAATCCTTTGCGGAGCGATCCCGAGAGCGGCGGCCTCTGTCGCAGTCACTCGCAACGGCCAGTTTGAATCTAGGAAGGCGGCGCGATTGTGACGTTGCAGCCACTCGATGCGGGAGAGGATTGCTTTGCTAAGTGCTGAGTCGGGTTGCGCTGATTCCGGGTAAAGGATGCGCGAACGGTCGAGACTTTGCTTTACAGCCTCGCCGAATTCTTCATCTTGCGCACTCGCAACCAACGTGCCGGCGACCATCAGGAGCCAAATCGCCGCCGTTCTCATGGAGCCAAAGTCTCCTGAGACCGAAGTCGCTGTCAATGCTCGCCAAGATTTCGGGGCCCCATTCCGCTAATACTTAGGGCGCGGTCAAAGGCGCCGCTATTTTCCGGTAAATCGTTCGTCGACCTTTTCGGCCAGTCCGGCCCTGCGAACGAAGCGTGCGTTTGCCGTTACGCAGATTCCGCGCCGGGCGGCGTGCCACACCGGAATATCTGCGCGTGCATCGCCGATGTAGTCAAAGCCAGCTCGCCCGAATGTTTCGACTAACCGGCGGGCTTTCTTTTTCGCCTTGAGGTTCAGAGCGCCGTCACTCGAAAGCGCCCCTGCAAAAAACCCGAGACGCTCGCAGACAGCTTGTGCGTAGGCAGAGTCAGCTGCGGTCACCAGATAGATCGGTCGACCAGCCGCCGCTTGGCTTCGTAGCCAGTCAATTAGAGATTCGCGCCAGGGAAGAGAATCGACGCTCACGGTAGAGTTCGCTGAAACTGCCTTCTTGAAGGGAGCGCGTCCGCCTCGCAAGGACGGAAGCATCCAGAGCAGCGCCAGGGGCTTGCGTCTTAGGAGGAACTTGATCCCTTCCCAGAGCACATCCGTGTGGATCAGTGTGCCATCAAGATCCACACAAAGGGGAACGACACTTTCCCGCGAGAACGTATCCGTCATTAGCTACGCTTTGGTTTTAGGATAGAGCCGTAAACCTCAGTCCGAAGCAAGGACGTCGGCAAAGTCTTTGGCGTTCCTGTGGGCGCGATGAGAGAAGCAGGGGGGCCAAATGCTTTCGAATCTCGACACAGTTCAAAGCTCCGCCGTGGCGGCCACAATCTTCGCGGAACGTCGAGTGGAAAACTCAAGGCCTCGAGGAGAGCCTTGCCAGCTCGGCCTGTGCCATCTCGGCGATTAAATTGTGCGCCGACGACTGCGGCTGCCACCCGAGAACGGTCTTGGCTTTGCTGGCGTCACCGCACAGATGGACAGGATCGGCGGGTCGCAAGAGGTGCTCTTCGGAGCGGACGTATCGCTTCCAATCAAGTCCAAGGCTTGCGAAGGCTGTTTGCGTAATGTCTCGCACTGAGTGCGTGGTCCCGCTGGCAAGGATGAAGTCATCGGCAGTTGATTGATCGAGAATCATCAAGAAACCTCTCACCACGTCGCGCGCATCGCTCCAATCTCGGCGCGCGTCCAAATTCCCCAGACTTAGATGGCTTCGCCGCCCCAGCTTGATCTCGGCAGCGGCTCGACAGATCTTCCGCGTGACAAAGTTTTCTCCTCGGCGAGGAGACTCGTGATTGTAGGAAATGGCGTTGCAGGCGAAGAGCCCATGTTGGTCGCGATAAATTCGCACCATCTGCGTGGCAAAAGCCTTCGCGCACCCATAGGGAGTTATCGGGCGCATGGCAGTGTTCTCAGTCTGAGGAGAGATATCCGGAGAGCCGAAAATTTCACTTGAGCTGGCGTGGAGAAATTTTGGCGGCGATGCGGTATCTCGGAGCACTTCCAGTATCTTTAATGTTCCGATCGCCGTGAGTTGGCAGGTCGTCTCGGGCATTTCGAAGCTCAGCCCCACGTGGCTCTGGCCAGCCAAATGGTAGAATCGCTGGGGCTTTACGCGGTCGGTGATCCGCCGGAGAGTGGTGATATCTTCCAACTCCGCATAGTGGAGAAACAACTGCTTATTGTAGATGGCGGGGTTCGCATAGAGATGCGCCAGTCGTGAGCGTTCGAGCGTGCTGGTTCGACGAACTGTTCCATGGACCACATCGCCCCTCTGGAGCAATGCTTCCGTCAGGTAGGAACCATCCTGTCCGGTGATCCCGGTGATGAGCGCGATCATGAAGGAGCGGTCATCCGGAGCAGTTGCTAAAACCTAAATACCTCGTCTCCGCGCGAACGCCCTCGATTATCTTCGCGTTTGGCCACAAAACTCTAAGCACCAGCCCGAGAGTCTTCGCTGCGTCCGCTCAAAGAACATCATCGAAAAAGGTTGTATTTGATGATACACCACATCGCCCTTACTCCATCCCAGGATCGGATTTTCTTTCCCTCCGCATAAGTCCGGCCGTGATAAGAAATCGCGACCTCGTAGATGCGCGCATTCATGCGTGCGACTTTGGCGGTGATTTCCGGCTCAAAGCCAAATCGATCTTCCTCAATGGTG
>DATDKN010000259.1:0-3714 GCA_036519995.1 Terrimicrobium sp.
ATGACGCTGCCGTCCGCATAAACCGCGACCACCGAGACGACATCGCTTTCGGGGAAGAAGACATGGTCGAGCGAACTATCCGCGTCCATGAGAACCTGCTCGCGTTGGCAGCGAATGTGTTCCAACTCCGGCATGAGTCGCTTGAGATTGCGGGAAGGAAGGGCGAGCAAAAGCCGATTGCGGGGCCGATCGGATAAAGCGTTCATGACCTTAAACCACGCCCGGATCGCGTTAGTTCCAAGTGGAAGCGCGATGTGACGCGTCGACTATCGCGGAACGGTTGATCGGCAGGACCGCGGACCCGCTGCGGCGACCGGAGCTGATCCGAAGGCGGAGACCCTGATAGCGCCCGGGCACGGTCGCTACGCAGGCTGCTATTGATGGCGCTGCCGCGCTTGGCGGTCTCTCGCAGAGCCAATGGAGGGCAACTGATTTTTCTTCTCTGCCTCGTCCCGTTGTTCTTTCTGGGCGTCCTGTTGTTTCATCCTTTGATCAGTCCGTCGCCGCACTTTTTTGAGGTTGTCGGATCTCGTATCACTCGAGTCCGATCGCAGCCACCTTGGTTTTTTCACGATTCGTCTTCCTTTGGCCCATAGGGCAAGCTTGGCCCGAACAGGAAGTTCCGTCGCGACTACCAATTTCCTCGAACCTCTTGCTGCATGCACAGCCCTTATGTCCGATAACGAACAGACGGGGCGAGAGATACTCGAGGAGCCGAGCGACCGTCGTAGACGCACTTATTTCGATCGTCCGCAGTTGCCTTCCCGGTGGCCGGACGACATCTCCCTCTCCGACACCTCTCCGGAACCGGCAGGTCTTTTGAACGATGTCGCGCGCCAATCTGCGGCCGTGTTTTCACACGTGGCCAAGCAGGCTGCCTCGTGAAATGGGGCGACCGAACCACTGCCGTTTTGCATCATTTGTTACGCGCCGCACTGAGTTGGCGCAATGCTGACAGCCCGGTGTCGGCCGCGGACCTAAACCTTGGCCAATGCCACACCATCGAGCACCGCCGTGTAGTGACAAAGGGCGCCCCGGTCGAGCCCAGGATGGCCTTCGGCGTGATTATTGCCGTGACCCGCTCAAGCGAAGTTAAGATTATTGGGAACTCTTACATTCCTTAAAGACTTGCCGAAGGAGGTCGCCGAAAAATTTAGAAGGCGGAGCCCCCGAGGTCAGCGCGAGCGAGCATTTCGATCTCGACAGAAAGGCAGGTTCAATGTTCGCGTCCAAACACTATTGCAAACACTATAGAGCCCAAGCGGCAGAGTATAAAGAACGTGCCGACGGGGCGATCACTCTCACGGAAAAGTGAAAGTTCCAAAATCTGGAGCGAAGCTTCGCCACCCTTGCAGAAAACGAGGAGTGGTTGTCCACCAATCACGATAAGACGGTGCACGGGACTGCGGGGCCCGCCAAATCTGCGAGCTCGCTGCTGCCTAAGAGGCGCTGAGATCTCGCGGCCTGCCTGTTCATGCATTCGGACTAATCCTCGTCCGTTCGCGAACTCAGAAAAAGGAAAACCGATGAAGACCACACTGCTAATACTGATTCTCGTCGCCACCGCGAGCCCCGTCTGGGCTGGTCGAGCCAACCCTTCGACCATCACGTGCGAAACCGTCCGGGCGTATGTGAGCCAAGTGGGTGTGGCAACGGCCAAAGCGATGGCCCGGGCCAACGGGATGACAGCGGCGCAGGAACGCCGGGCAAGGCAATGTCTGGCGACACGGGACTGACATGCGTGGCTAGCAATACCGGGATTCGCGCCACGGTCCGATTGAACGTCGCCTCTGGCGAATTACGAGTGCGAGCCACTGCGGCGTGACTGATCGGCTTGGGGAAATGAAGGACCTGGTGGAAATGCTGGAAGCGTTCGAGGGTTCGCGGAAATAAGCTGCTAGTCTTTGCGCTACAGGGTGGTGGCTACTGGTGGACTGTCGTTAACACTGAAGCGCTCACTGTGCATCGCCGCTAGCGTCCATGTGCGCGCAAGCTCGGTCAGAACTTGTTTCTCATTTTCGGTTTTGGATTGGCGAGCACAACGCATCGCCTCATCGGCATATTGGCGGAACCGATCGGCCTTTGACATTTAGACTGAACTCCTGCCGCCCGACCCTCCCTAACTGCGCACTTTGTGCCAATTGGCGACAGGAGTCTGTTCAAAATAGCACACTCGAACTGGCAACCGACGGAAATCCCCTGCCTTATTCAACCTGACCCGCTACCCGGCCGTATCGCAGTTGAGTATTTGAATGAGGAAGAACATCACGGCCCCCGTCACACGGCCAAAAGTATGGCGACAGCTGTGCGCTGACGAGCATTCTAAACCAGCTGGGTTGGTCTGGTACCCGACGAACCGAAGGAAGTGGGCATCGCTGGATCTTCCAGCTTCTGCGCTACGAGTCGAAAAGCGAATCGTTTATTCCGTTTTCGCGGTTTGCCAGGGACCTTTCCAGCAGAAGCTGCGTTAGCGCACAGGGATCAAATTGCCGGTGCGAACAGGAGGCAGCTGATGGCTAAGGAACCGAAGAAACTGGACGAGCTATTTCACGACACGCTGAAAGACATTTACTTCGCCGAGAAGAAGATCTTGAACGCCCTGCCGAAGATGGCAAAGGCCGCGCAAGACCGGACACTGAAGGCCGCATTCGAGAAACATCATACCGAGACCGAAACTCACGTCTCGCGCCTGGAGCAGGTGTTCGGCGCCATCGATGCAAAGCCACAGGGCAAGACCTGCCACGCCATCATGGGCATTGTCGAAGAGGGCGAGGAGATTGCGAAGGAGTACAAGGGTTCTCCGGCCCTGGATGCCGGCCTTCTAGCCGCAGCTCAGGCGGTGGAGCATTATGAAATCTCGCGCTATGGCACGCTTCGGACCTGGGCGGAGGAACTGGGCCTGCCGGACGCCGTGAAGCTCCTGGAGGCGACGCTGCGGGAGGAAAAGGCGACCGACGTGGCCCTGTCTCAGATTGCCGAAACCGTCGTGAATCAGGAGACCGAGGCCGCGTGAGCTGACGGTCGAGCGAGGCGCGGGCTCGCCTCCAAGGCGAGACCAAATGAAGGAGGGCCGCTGCTTGCAGCGGCCCTCCTCATTATGTTTCGCGCGAGTCAGCGCCTGATGTGGAGGTCCGCTCTTAGGGCTTTGATCATCGAGACAGCGCGACGGAACGGGAGGCGCCCCCAAGCGTTCCAGACCAACGTCCCAAGCTAGGCCTGCTCATGCTGATCATAGGCGGTGGACCTGCCGGTCTGACCGCCGCTACTCGGCCTCAAATCAAGCCGATTGCTTTTGTGCAGGAAGAATTTTTCGGGCTATGTCGCGTGCCAATCTCAACGCCCTCAACCGCGCGGTCTTTTCACGCGTGGCCAAACGGTCTGCCTCGTATTCGGCCATTGCTTTCTGACCCTCTCGCAGCCGCTCTTCCTTTTTCTTGAAAATGGCTTCCGCTCGATCGCGTGCCTGATTAGCGTTGATATCCAACTTCGTTATTCCTTTCCGGGCGAGCTGCCCAGAGGCCAAACCTCCCTGGGGGACCCGATGTCGTCTGCCGATGTGGGGTTAGTCAACTGAGCCAACGCCGTTCCAGGTGATTTGTTCCGGACCGCATCCGTCCTCATTCTTTTACTGCATCCCGTCCTCATTCTTTGTTGTGGCGCGCTCCACCGGCTGCCTCAAGCCCGCGAACGAGAATTTGATTCAGACGCGAGCAA
>DATDKN010000260.1:0-3368 GCA_036519995.1 Terrimicrobium sp.
CCTTGAAAGCGAATTATTCGGCCATGAAAAGGGCGCCTTTACTGGGGCCTTTGAGAGGCGCGTCGGCCGTTTTGAACAAGCGGCCGGGGGAACGCTTTTTCTCGATGAGATCGGTGAAATCGATGAGAACACGCAGGTCAAAATCCTTCGCGTCCTCGGGGAGCGCACCTTCGAACGGGTCGGCGGCAACCAGACGCTGGAGACCGATGTCCGCTTGATCGCAGCAACCAACAAAGACCTCGCCACACTGGTAGCGGAAGGAAGGTTCAGGGACGATCTCTATTTCCGACTAAACGTCGTGCCCTTGACGATGCCACCCCTGCGTGCACGTAAGGAAGATCTGCCGCTGCTCGTGCAGGCGTTTCTCAGAGAGTCGGCCAAGGAAAACGCCAAACCGATCCGTGAACTCGCCCCCGAGGCGATGGCCTGCATTCTCGAGTGTAACTGGCCAGGAAACGTCCGCGAGCTGCGGGCCGCGATCGAACATGCCGTCGTCATGTGCAGCACGCCGAAGATCGGCGTCCGTGATTTGCCCGCCAGTGTCCGCCGCCCGCTGCAAATTCCGGAAGGTCCGCCAGAAGAGTCCCACGGATTAAATTTGCACCAATCGGAGCGAAACCTTATTTTCCGAGCCCTTGAAGAAAGCGGCGGCAATCGCACCGAGGCGGCCCGGATTCTTGGAATCAGTCGTCGAACGCTGCATCGTCGTTTGAAGGAACTGAACATCACAAAGGACACGACCACTTGATGCTCGCCAGCAACGCCCCCATTCGAAGCCCTCGTGCATCTACTCGAGCCAGAGGGTTCGTTATCTTCGTCAACATGGTGACATCTGTCGGCCTCATGACCGGTCCATCGTTGTTTCCGATCGTCGGCGTTGGAATCCGACCCACATACTAGCACCATGAGCGACAAGGAGGCCGTTGCCGTCGAACTCGTGTCTATCGAACAAGCGATGGAGAGGTTGGAGAATTTGGTTCGCGAGATGGAATCTGGGCAATTGCCTCTGGAGCAGCTCATCAGCAGCTACGAAGAAGGAGTTAAGCTGGCCAGCCAGTGTCAGGAAAAACTCGACGCCGCCGCCAAAAAAATTCAGGTTATCACCAAAAATTCCTCTGGACGAACCGTTTTGGAGGACTTTCCTCTTGCTGCCGATGAATCATAAGCCGTTTCTGCCAACCATTCACTCCCCTGCGAACGTGAAGACCCTCGAGGAAAAAGATCTACCTTTCCTGGCCGAGGAGGTGCGCGCTGAGTTGATCCGCGTGCTCTCGCAAACTGGTGGCCACTTGGGGCCGAACCTCGGCGTTGTAGAACTCACGATCGCGCTGCACCGGGTTTTCAATACCCCGAGAGACAAGTTCGTCTTTGACGTAAGCCATCAAGGATACGTTCATAAGCTCTTCACCGGCCGGCGTGAGCGCTTTTCCTCCATTCGACAGTATCAAGGTCTCAACGGCTTTCTCCTGAGGACGGAGAGTGAGCACGATTGCTACGGGGCGGGGCACGCGGGCACAGCGCTGTCGGCGGCGCTGGGAATGGCCGCCGCGCGCGACATGCTTGGAGGCGACGAACATGTTGTCTGTGTGGCCGGGGACGCCGCCTTCACCTGTGGGATAAGCTTCGAAGCTCTCAACAATCTCGCGGCCACCACGAGGCGGCTTATCCTCGTGCTGAACGACAATGAGTGGTCGATTGCCAAGAACGTGGGCGCGGTGGCTGAGTATCTGAATCGCATCGTTGCCAATCCCGCATTTGCGCACTTGCACGACAAAGCCGGGCAGTTCGTCGAGTGGCTCGCCGGAAAGCAGGCGCGACATTTCGCCCATAAGGTGGAAGCTGGCGTCAAGAACCTGCTGGCGCCGAGCGTGATCTTCGAGGACCTCGGCTTACGCTATTATGGCCCGATTGATGGGCATGATATCCCGCTGCTCATCCGCACGTTCGAATTCCTTAAGACCCAGAACGAGCCGGTTATCCTCCATATTCTGACGAAAAAAGGCAAAGGCTATGCTCCTGCCTTGGAGAAGCCCGACAAATTTCATGGGCTTGGAAAGTTTCACCTCGATACGGGAGAGACCGCGGCTTCGGCAAAGCCGACCTATTCCGAACTGTTGGGGAAGACGCTTGCCGATTTTGCCGATCACAACAACAAGATCGTGGGCATAACTGCTGCCATGCCCAGCGGCACAGGACTGGTCCATTTCTCAAAGCGACATCCGAATCGCTGTTTCGACGTCGGCATCGCCGAAGAGCATGCCGCCCTCTTCGCCTGTGGACTCGCCGTTCGCGGGATGAAGCCCTTTTTGGCCATTTACTCGACGTTTCTGCAGCGCGCTTACGACATGATCATCCATGATATCGCGCTGCAAAACCTGAACGTCGCGCTTTGTATGGATCGTGCGGGGCTCTCCGGCGACGATGGTCCTACTCACCACGGTCTCTTCGACATCGGCTACCTTCGCCCGGTTCCCGGAATCGTCCACATGCAACCAAAGGACGAAGATGAGTTCTGCGACATGCTTTGGACAATGGCGAATTATCATCCCGGCCCCATCGCCATTCGCTATCCGCGAGGAATGGGCACGGGCGCCGAACCGAAGGAACGTCCGGTGATCCTGGAGATAGGAAAGGCCGAGGTCCTGTGCCATGGTTCACGCGTGGCAATTATCGCTCTCGGAACGATGGTCGAGGTCGCACTGGAAGCTGCCACCAAGCTCGAAGAACAAGGCATCTCGACGGCGGTAATCAATGCCCGCTGGATTAAACCGCTCGATGTCACCACGATCGAGTTCTTCGCGCGGGGATGCGAGGTGGTGTGCACGATGGAGGACCATGTCCTTCACAACGGATTTGGATGTGCGGTGATGGAACACCTCGCCGAGCTGAGGATTACCACTCCGGTCGTCCGGGTCGGCTGGCCTGACCAATTCATCGAGCACGGGAGCGTGCCGATCCTCCGTAAGAAGCATGGCCTCACTGCTGAGGCCACGGTGGAGAAGATCGTGACGGCACTTCCGGTCCGCACAGGCATTCGCGTCAAGTCGGCCGCGTGACAATGGGAAGTGCACGCGTCCTCGCGTGCAATTTTGAGCGTCCCGCCGGAAGACCCGGTGCGGCGAGACGTTGCGGAACCCGCCGGATGGCGCGCGTCTGCGTCTCTATTCTGTAGCTATTGTTCTCTCATGTCGAAAGATTCCACCCTCAATCAACGCATGGAAAAGATCGTCAGCCTCTGCAAGCGCCGGGGCTTCATTTTCCAGTCCTCTGAAATTTATGGAGGGATTAATGGCTTTTGGGATTACGGCCCCCTCGGAGTGGAGCTCAAACGCAACCTCAAGGATTTCTGGTGGCGCCGAAATGTTCGC
>DATDKN010000261.1:0-5649 GCA_036519995.1 Terrimicrobium sp.
TCCACGCCCCTTGTTTCACGTCTTCAATGGGCGATCAGCACTGAAATCGTGGCTAACTGCGATTTGCGTGAATCGCTGGATTTCGCTGAAGCGTCGGGAGGCGCAGCATACTCGGGCGATTCATTCGCTGACCCTTGATGCCGAACAATCCGCCCCGCCGGCCAAGGCTGCAACTTCGCACCCGGATTCCTCCATTATTGAAATTCTAGGACCTGCCTTGCGCGAGGCGTTCGCAGCTTGCGACGTGGAGGAGTTGGTGTTGCTGCAGCTTGTGCATATGCACGGAGTGACCCAGCGGGAAGTCGCCAATCTCTGGAAGTGGCATGAGAGCAGGGTCAGTCGCCACATCAAGCGCGCTGAGGAAAAGATTGCTGACCTCACGCTGCGCGCAGTCAAGGAGACTGATCCTTACTTGGAGCTCGGTTGGCAGGACTTTGTCGAACTTTGTCGCTGCGTCGAGGTCCTCCGGCGCTAACGTGCCCGAGTGTAGGTAGTTTTTCCCGTTCGGGGCGTTTCCGCGTCGAGGCGAGTCTGGCGCCGATCGGGATTCCTCGATTGACTCCGCGGATCGAAAGGGTATTCTAGCGGGCTCCATTTTTCCGATTTTATGAAACGCACCTACCAGCCAAGCAAGCGCACGCGTAAGCGCCAGTTCGGTTTTCGCGCTCGAATGAAAACGAAGGGTGGCCGCGCGATCTTGAGCCGCCGTCGCCAACGCGGTCGCAAACGCCTGCTGCCCAAGGGTGTCGAGATTCCCTACGCCCGGCACACCGAAGCCTAAGCGGCTTGGATTTCCGCGGTCTGTTCGCATCAGGTTGAGTCGCGAGTTTGCGCTGGTGCGGTCGCAGGGACACTCTGCGCAGGGCCGCTTATTGCGCTTAAGCATTGCGTGCGATCCTGCGGCTGGCGGAACCCGTTTTGGTCTGATAACCCCCCGGCGCCTGGGCGAGGCAGTGACACGCAACCGGGTGCGGCGAAGATTGCGTGAAATCTGTCGCCTCCATCGACCGTTGCTTGCCCCTGGACTTCTGATCGTAGTCGCTGCCAAACCGATGGCCACCCAAGCCAGTTTTCAGGAATTGCGAGAGGAATGGTTGATTCTCGCGAGGCGGCTTTCTATTTTGTCCGGCTCTTGCTGAACGGACTAGGGCGGACGATGTCAGAAAATAAATGTTGTCCACCGCTTGCCGCGTGAGCTGAGAGCCTGGAAATCGAGAGAGCAGATGCCAAAACAAACTTTTAAACGGCCAAGCCGATGCCATTTATGGGCAAGTCTTCCGCGAAAGTCCGTCGCACAAAGTTTTGGCGATATCCTGATGGCGTGGCAGATGGCTGCTCCGCTCGCTGGGGACTGCAGATTCTTGCCGCTCCAAAACCAGTGGAAAGATTGTATTACCTCAATATCTACGAGCTTCTGGACCTTACCAGAGAGTTCATTCCGCAGCGCATCGGTGGCAAATTCATGTTGGTTTTTGCTCTTATGAGCACCCTCTTGATTGTTCTAATTCGCGTGTATCGATGGACCGTCTCTCCATTGCTGCATGTGCTCTCTGGTGGAGGGGGTTGCCGATTTGAACCAAGTTGTTCACAGTACTGCTTGGAGGCGATTCAGCGGTATGGCGCGTCCCGGGGGTTGTGGCTCGGTCTGAAGCGCATCGCGCGATGCCATCCCTGGGGCGGCAATGGCTACGACCCTGTCCCCGCATCTTTGAACTCTTCTAAGAAGTGAAAATGGACCGCAAAGCCTGGATCGCCATTATTCTTTCGGTTCTTGGTCTCGTGCTCTGGCAGTGGTACTATGTCAAAAACTACAGCCCGCGACCGCACGGCGCAGTGCCGGAAACGGTCACGGCAACGCCGACCCCGCCGCCAGGCCCTGTTTCCACGCCTGCGCCCGTGGGCGAGGAGCCAGTCATCGCGGCGCGAAACCAGAGTCTGTATAGCAAGAGCACTGAGTACGTCTTTAGCAATGACAAGGGAGGGATCGAGCGCGCCATTCTCCTGCTGCACCTGGGTGAAAACCAGCAGGCGGTCTTTCTGAATGGCAACCGTGCGATGCCCATCGGGGCGATTGGGGAGAATCCCGGCGAAGCCTGGGGTGGCTTTGCCATGGAGACTGACAAAGACAAGGGAGAGGCCATTTTCACCCGGAAGGACGCCGATGGTCTGGAGATCACGAAGCGTTTTATCCTGCCCGAGAGCGGTACCAAGGATGGAAATTACGTTGTTCGAATGGAGCTAGGGTTCCGGAATGCAGGCTCTGCCGACGTGGAGAGGAAGGGCTACTTCGTATTCGCGGGAGGCGCCGCCCCAATCCATCACAACGATCTCCCTATCTACACGAAGTTCGACTGGATGCACGAGGGCAAGTTCGCGACCATCGACGTGAATTGGTTCAATCCAAGCTCCATCCCGCTTCTCGGCATTCCGGTTCGTGATGCGCGCAGCGTCTATCTCGAAGCCAAGAAGGACGTAACCTGGGCCGGCGTCGCCAGCCAATATTTCTGCACGATCGTCACCACGGAAAAGAGCAAGGGGATCTCCGCTTGGGCCACGCGGTACGATACCCGCAAGCTCAATGACGCTCGTGTCTATGGCATCCAGGGAGGCATAGGCATGCCGGCGTTCAGGCTGGCTCCGGGTCAGAGCCTCGTCGAGTCCTTCCAGATCTATGCGGGACCCAAGGACCTCGCCCAGCTTCGCAAACTGGGCGGCGGCCAAGACGCCGTCATGAATTTCGGAATGTTTGGATTTGTCAGTGAGTTCCTCCTGTGGGCGATGAACAGCCTGAATGCGGTTTTCCACAGCTATGCCGCCGCGATCATTATCCTGACCATCATTATCAAATCGCTGCTTTGGCCGATTCAGAACAAGGCGACCGCGCAAATGCGAAAGATGTCACTGCTGTCGCCGAAAATGACCGAGCTTCGAGAGAAGTACAAGGACGATCCGCAAAAGATGAACGAGGAGGTGATGAAGCTCTACAAGGAATACGGAGTTAATCCCTTCAGCGGTTGCGTGCCCTTGCTCATCCAGATCCCGATCTTTTTTGGCTTTTACGCAATGCTCGGCAGCGCGATCGAGCTGCGCAACAGCTCATTTCTTTGGGTCCAGGATCTTTCCCAACCTGACACCGTTTTCAAGCTGTGGGGTTTTCCAGTGAACGTTCTGCCAATTCTCATGGCCGGCACAATGATCTGGCAGTTGATTATCACACCAAAAAGTGGCGACGCGATGCAGCAGCGCATCTTTTATTTCATGCCGGTGATTTTCCTGGTCTTCTGCTACAACTATGCGAGCGGGCTTGCGCTTTATTGGGCAACACAGAATCTTTTCTCTATCTTCCAACTTTACCTCACACGGAATAAGCCGCTGCCCACGCTGGAAAAAAAGAGCGTCGTTGCGAAGAGAGAAGCGACTGTTGCTGGAAAAAGGAGGAAGAAACGAGCGGCTTCATGAGTGGTAAGCTTTCCCCACGCGAGATTCTCGATACGATGCTCGGATACCTTGGATTTGTGTTCGAGATCGAGGAGCAGGAGCGCGGCGGGCACAAAGTCTTGCAGATATTCACGCACGAGGCGGAGAGGCTGATCGGGAGACGCGAGCAGACGCTGGATGATTTGCAGTTTCTGCTAAACCGCATCCTGCAAGCGAGTGATCCGAAAGCAGCGCGCGTGGTCGTGGATGTTGATCATCATCGGGCCATGCGGGATGATGCCCTTGTGGCCAAGGTGCGCCACCTTGCCGAAGCCGTGAAAAGCACAGGTCGGCCGCTGCAAACGGAACCCCTCAACTCCTACGATCGCTTCGTTGTCCACAATGTCTTTAAGGACGATCAGGATGTCATGACCTGGAGTCCGCCGGACGACGCCAAGGTCAAGCGGATCACGATTCGTCTGCGGAAAAAAAATCCTTAATTCCTGCAAGAATTGCGGCTATTGTCCCGCGCGATGAAGATGCTGTCGGCAGTTTTGCTTTTCGGCCTGCTAACGGTTCCCCTCGCGCTCCGAGGGCAGCAGCCAATCATCACTGCCGAATCTGCTATTTTGTTCGACGCGAATACCGGAAGGGTCATCTACAAGAAAAACGAAAACGAGCGGCGGGCGGTAGCTAGTACTCAGAAGCTTCTCACCGCGCTTATCATTGCTGAGTCAGGAGATCTTTCTGCCCCGGTGGTCATCGACAGGACCGATATGCTGGCGGCACCGACGAAGCTGTATGTGAAGACGGGCGAGCGCTACACACGTCAGCAACTTCTTACGGCGCTTCTCGTCAAGAGTCCTAACGACGTGGCCAGGGCGCTGGCTCGGGACAACGCCGGGAATCTTGAAGATTTCGCGGCAAAGATGAATGCCAGGATGGCGCGAATGGGAGGAGAGTCCTCGCATTTTGTCAATCCCAACGGCCTTCCAGTCGATGATCAGTATTCCACCGCTCGTGATATGGCTCGCGTCGCTAGAGCGGCCTACTTTAATCCGCTCCTGCGTGAAATTATGAGGACGAAGCACTGCATGTTTCGTTATGCGACCGGGAAGACGATCCCCTTGCAGAATACCAATCGCGTCTTGAGGACATATTCATTCTGCAACGGGATGAAGACCGGCTACACGGACGCCGCGGGCCATTGCCTGATATCGAGCGGTTCGTGGGGCGGGAAAGACATGATTGCGGTGGTTCTGGGAAGTAACAAAGCTCGCGTCTGGCAAGAGTCCGCATTGCTCTTAGCCTACGGGCTAGGAATTGACGATACGCATATGGCTTCTCTCCGCGTCAGTGCGACGAGCAGGGCGGATGACGAGGAATAGGTGGCGAGACATTACACCCTTGATTTATCCGGCGGTGTTTCGACCGGTATCGACTATGCAGCTGAGCTCAATGCGCAGCAGCTCGCGGCTGTCACGTCAGCGCCCGGCGCCGCCTTAGTTATCGCCGGCGCGGGAAGCGGTAAGACGCGAACTTTAACTTATCGGGTAGCGTGGCTCCTGGAACAGGGAGTGTCTGCCGGCAGCATCCTCCTATTGACATTTACGAACAAGGCGGCTCGGGAAATGCTTGATCGCGTCGCATCGCTGCTGCCGCAGGGCGCCGCTGGTCTCTGGGGAGGAACGTTCCACTCGATTGGCAACCGCATTCTCCGACGGCACGCGGAGCGCTTAGGGTTCCGGCAAGGCTTCACGATCATGGATCGCGAGGATCAGAATGAACTGATCGCAAGCATCCTTGCTCAAGAGGGTCTGCGAACAACTGATCGTCGATTTCCGAAGCCAGAGGTATTGGCCGATATTTTCAGCTATCGGGTGAACACGGGCTCTTCGATTGCCCAATTGCTTACGACAAAATACCAGTATTTTCTTCCACTTACCGAGCAGATCGCCAGTGCGCAGAGCGTCTATGAAGGCCGCAAGAAGGAGGCGAACGCCTTGGACTTCGACGATCTTCTTTCGAAGACCTTGGAACTTTTTCGCACAGCGGATGATGTCGCTGCGCTCTACCAGCAAAAGTTTGAGCATATCCTTGTGGATGAATATCAGGACACCAATCACCTCCAAGCCGAACTTGTCGAACTGATTGCCAGCCGCCATGGTAACATCATGGTCGTGGGCGACGACGCCCAGAGCATTTACTCTTGGCGTGGCGCAAACTTCGAGA
>DATDKN010000262.1:0-2842 GCA_036519995.1 Terrimicrobium sp.
CGTAAGAAATCTGAGATTTTTTGTAATCTCGATCTTCGAAAGCTTGAGAAACAAAAAACAAACCAAATCACAACAGCATGAACGCTGCCGACGACTACAAATGCGGGTGAAATCAGAACGATCTGGCGTCCGGAGTCCTCAAACAGGCTACCGCTGGATGACAAAGAATTTGCCGGTAAGGCATCTCATCGTCCTCAGGAAGGTCGAGAGAAACTCGCGACGCATGTCCGCGCTTGGGCCCTTGGCCGCGCCAACTCTGAGTCGAGGCTAAGTGCCATTCTCGTATTGCCCGACCAGCAGTTGCTCGCCCACAGCAACCGAGACAGCGCGGAAGTTGGCCAAGAAACCGCCTGCCGCGCTGCAGGCGTCTGCAGCATGCTCCAGATCCCGTGGTCAAGGTGCAAACACAGCGCGCCCATCGCCACAATGTAAAAGACCGCGACAGGCCATACCGAGAACTCGGCGACCACGTTCTCGTATACCTGCAAGTCTTTGAACTGACCCGGGCTGAACCCGACCGCGCCAAGCGTGAAGTGCAGAATATGAAACACGATAAAAATCGCAAGGAGCACCCCACCCCAGCGCATCATCCGCGCAGCGAATGTCGTCTCGATGTCTCGTCTAAGGGTGTATCCGTCGGGTCGCGCGGCCCAGCTCATGCGAGTGAGTTGGATGGCGGCGGTGATGTGAAGCGCCACGCATACCAGCAGGACTATCCGGACAAGCCACAGTAGTTGTTCGTAGCTCAGCCCAGGCGAACCTACTTCCCGGAGGAACCGCGAGTAAGCGTTGATCTCCTCCGGACCAGAGAATATCTTGAGATTGCCTACCATGTGGACAATCACAAAGCCGACAAGAACGGCGCCGGTGATTGCCATGACGACCTTCTTCCCAATCATTGTGCGCCAGAGGGCGACAACGGAACTGCCGGCGACGACGCTCCGCGTCATCGCCGCTTGGTGGGGATGGCCCTTCGGATTCTACTTCTCCTGAGTCCAAGACACTACCCGTGCGCTTTCTGCCATGAGTTATCTCTTTAAGTCCAGCCGAATCTCCACCACACGAGCTCCTCAGCTCTTTCAGCCGTGCCGATCAGGATCTTTCCCATGCGTTCCTTCGGGTAGGACGCGACACTGCGCTTAGTTGGAGATGCCGAGACGTTTCTGAGGGCACTCAAGGACCTGAAAGGGCACTTGTTACAAAAATGAATGCTTCGAACTGCTCTTCCAAAGGAATAGCCCATGACGAGGTCGCTTTTCCGATTCTAAATGCCGCGGAAATTCACGTCGCCGAGAGATTCGGCCGACGGGAGCGGCTTGAAGCAGGTCGAGTGCTCTTCGAGCCAGGCCAGCAGCTAGTCGAACTTCTCGTCGTTCTCGATGGGAGTCTTGAGCTCATTGATACTTCGGGAGACCAGGAGCGCATTCTGGCGGTTCACGGAACTCGAGGTTTTGTTGGAGAGATCAGTCTTCTCACGGGTCGTAGAGCGACTTCGTTGTGCCGCGTCAAATCGGTAGCCGAGGTGATTCGAATTCCCGTCGATGCCGTCCGGCGATTACTAGTTTCTTCAGCCTCGTTCGCAGAAAAATGGATGACGTCTTTGTTGCGCCGTCGAGAAGTCATTTTAGCCCGCGGTGTCGATGGCTTGCATGTCTTCGGCGACCGTGCGGACGCCGCGACGCTTCGACTGCGTGAGTTCATGCATCGCAACGGCGTGCCGCATCGTTGGGTCGATACGGACGATCAAGACAGTGTCCCGGTCCTGGCAACGCTCGGCGAGGGACCTTTTGAGTTTCCGGTTATCGCTTGGTCGCGCAAGGTGCTTATGCAAAACCCGAGTCTGCCGGTCTTCGCGGACTATCTCGGCGTCCATCGATCGATCCCAAAGGAAGTGTTCGACACGGTCATCATTGGCGGCGGCCCCGCTGGCCTGGGGGCGGCTGTTTACGCGGCATCCGAAGGGCTACGCACGCTGGTGCTCGACCGATTGGGACCCGGCGGACAGGCGGGATCGAGCTCGCGTATTGAAAACTATGCTGGTTTTCCCGCGGGCGTAAGCGGCACGGAACTCGCATTGCGAAGCTATCTGCAAGCGCTGAAATTCGGCGCACAGTTTTCGGCGCCGTGCGACGTAGCGGAAATTCGTCGCGCTGAGGATGGGCTGCACTCAGTCCATCTACAGGACGGCTCGGTTGCAAACACTAAGACTGTCATCGTCGCCACCGGAGTTAGATATCGAAGTCTGGGTGTCGAAGGGCTAAACAAGCTCAGCGGTACCGGTGTCTACTATTCCGCGACGCATGTTGAAGCGCTTTTGTGCGACGAACGGCCATTGCACGTGATCGGAGCAGGAAATTCTGCCGGCCAGGCAGCAATGTTCCTTTCCCGATTCAATGCGAAGGTAAATCTCATCGTACGCGGCAGCGATCTTCGCAAAAGCATGTCGTCCTACCTTGTCGAGCGGGTACAGGTGAATTCTCGCGTTCATGTGCGACTGCGTTCGAAACTGCGCGCAGTGACAGGGGCAGATTCTCTCGATCAGGTATCAATCGAAAACGTTGCGACGTCGGAGACGACTGGCGAGGATAGCTGCGCAGTATTCATCTTTATCGGCGCGACGCCCTGCACCGACTTTCTTGGTGACAGGATAAGCAAAGATAAAAAGGGCTTCCTGATCACAGGTGCCGAACTAATTGCTAAGGGACGTGGCCGGATCCGAATCGCTTGCCCCTTGCGCTGGAGACATCATGTCCAGGGATTTTCGCGGCCGGCGACTGTCGCTCGGGCACAACCAAACGCGTGGCGTCCGCAGTGGGTGATGGAGCCCTGGCGGTCACTTGCG
>DATDKN010000263.1:0-2827 GCA_036519995.1 Terrimicrobium sp.
CACGACCCATCTGAAAAAGGGTTCGTTATACCTCACTGCTGCCGGCGCGCCTTACGATTTCCGCTGGAGAACGCTTAGCCGCGAGCCGTTTGAGATCGTGCTCGTTTTTCTCAGCGTTCCGCTTTTCAACGAGGCGCTCGAGGACGTGTTTGGCGCAAATACCGAGCACGCGCTGCTGCGAGACGTTTCTGGCTTCGAAGATCCGCAGCTCCTTTCGCTCCTGCAAAAATTGCGAGAGGAGGCGATGAGGCCTTCGGCTAGCCGTCTGTTCGTCCGAGGAATCGCTCAAGCGATTGCTGTTCATCTCGTTCGAAACTACGCCGCGCCTCCCGTGGTCTTGCGGGGCAAGACGTCATCGCTGCCTGGCTTCAAGCTGCGCCGGATTACCGATTGGATGGCCGAGCACATGGCGGAGGAATTCAGCCTCGCCCGGCTGGCCGGACAGGCCGGCATGAGTGAGTTCCACTTTAACCGCCTCTTTAAACGCGCCACGGGCGTTCCGCCGTCGCAGTATCAAATTAGATTGCGAATGGAGGCCGCGCGGCGCCTCTTGCGCGAAACGAAAAAGAGCGTGATCACGATCGCGATTGAAGTCGGTTACTCAAATCCAAGCCACTTCGCGCGACTCTTCCGAAAGGAAAGTGGCCTTTCTCCCACAGACTACCGGCGCCAGCGCTAGGTCCATCCATACCTGCGCAAGATCAAAGACCCGTCATCTTCTCGAGCTTTTCCGGATAGCGGGCCCCTTGCACCGTGATCTTCGAGGCCGCCTCATCGATGTCCCGGAGATCGTCCGGCGTGAGTTCGACCGAGAGTGCCCCGATGTTTTCGTCCAAGCGATGCAGTTTGGTCGTGCCCGGGATCGGAACAATCCACGGCTTCTGCGCTAGCACCCAAGCGAGCGCGATTTGGGCAGGGGTCGCCTTCTTCCTTTCTGCGATGCTGCCGAGCAGGTTAATGAGGGCCTGATTCGCCTTGAGGGCCTCCGGCGTGAAGCGCGGCAGCGTGCTGCGGAAGTCCGAGCTGTCGAAGGTGACGCTCGCATCGATTTTCCCCGTGAGAAAACCTTTCCCTAAAGGGCTGTAGGCGACAAGGCCGACTCCGAGCTCCTCAAGCGTGGGGATGACTTCCTTTTCAGGAGTTCTCGTCCAGAGCGAATATTCGTTTTGCAGAGCAGTGAGCGGCTGAACGGCGTGCGCGCGGCGGATCGTCTGCACGCCCGCTTCGGAAAGACCGAAGCGCTTCACCTTCCCCTGCTGGATCAAATCCTTGACCGCGCCGGCGACCTCTTCGATCGGCACGTTCGGGTCAACGCGGTGCTGATAGAGTAAGTCGATTGTCTCCACCCTGAGCCGCTTGAGCGAGCCCTCAACGGCTTCCTTGATATGCTCGGGCCGGCTGTTCAGGCCCGGAGGGCCCTTCATCCCGCGGGGATCCAAATCGGGATCAAGGTCAAACCCGAACTTGGTGGCGATCATCACTTGGCCACGGAAGGGAGCGAGCGCTTCACCTACGAGTTCTTCGTTCAAGAATGGCCCGTAAACTTCGGCGGTGTCAAAAAAGGTTATGCCGCGCTCAACAGCTGCCTGCAAAAGAGAGGTCATCTCACGCTTGTCCTTGGGTGGGCCGTAGGAAAAGCTCATTCCCATGCAGCCGAGACCGATCGCCGAGACTTCCAGATCGCTGTTTCCAAGTTTTCGCTTTTTCATTTTCAAGTGAAGGGCTGGCGCGAATTTAGACCAGGCTGGTGCGTCGTCGCGCGCGGTTTTGCTCGGGCTGTCGCGATATTGCTCGAAACTGCGGATTGAAGGCCCAGCGCCTTCATGGCGTGTCAGTGCGGCGGGCGCTTGACACGTTTCGCAGGTTATGGAGCTCTCGGCACGATCAGTGCAGTGAAGATGTTGCCCGCAGCGGTAGCTTTCCGAATTCGCGAGCCGAGTAGTCCCCCGGTCTCATGGTTCCGTTGTTGTAAGGATTTTCGAGGCATTCGACGGTGGAGTCAAAATGAACTCAATTTCACCGACGCTCTGGTCGTTGTTTCGGTTCTGACTAATTACCTGGACGGCGCCGGACTTGGACTTCGCTGCGTTGAAGAGATAAACGCTTGCGGTAGGCACGTGGCTGTTTTCCACGAGGAGTTCGTGGGGACCGGCATCGAAATCGCAGATTGCAGTAAATTCCACCTGAATGATATGCAAACCGCTTCGAAGCTCGCTGGGTTTGGGGAACTCGTAGCCTGTGAGCTTCAATCCGACGTTGTGTCCGTCAAGCCGCACGCTGAGATCGCGTTTTAGCAATTCGGCATAGGCTCCGGCTTCGTCTTTCGAGATTACGCGGTCGTCGTCTCGGTCGATCCGCGCCAGCACTTGGTCAGCGACCTCGACCCCAGGAGTAAGGTTGATTTGCAGGTGAATGCTACTCGGCTCGATGACCACCAGCATTGCCTGCAAATATTCATCCAGCCGATGGGCGGCGGATGGCCGCGCCAGCGTGAGGAGCAGCCACGGCAGAAGACGGGCTGCTAGGATCATTGCTTCCACCATTTCGCCCCGTAGTCGTTGGTCGGGTCGCGATAAATCGTGTGGATGTGCATCATGGCGTCGTCGCCTCTGCCTTGCGGCGCGTACTCGATAATGACTGTCGGCCCTTGGATGCGGAAGTAAGCGAGACCGGCCTTATCCATCGGGCCGCTCCACGCGAACCAGGTTTCGGCGATATTCTTTCTCATCTCCTCCATCTTCGCTTTTGCAACCGCTTCATGCGTGATGCTGCTCCATTCGCTAGCCAGGTCCAGGAGCATCTCGCGCTGCTTTTCGTTCAAATCGGT
>DATDKN010000264.1:0-6830 GCA_036519995.1 Terrimicrobium sp.
TGCCGCCTATTTGAGCAGTATCGAATGGGTGGCGCTGACCCTGTTTGTTTTCTGCCTTTCGATTCCATTCCCGGTTCTGCGAATCGTTCCGTACCTCATGTTCGGCGGGACGTTCCTTGTGGCGCTTTCCTACATGCTTCACGCGAAGCTTGAGCCGAAGCATGATACGATCCGCGCGCGCCTGCTCGTGGCGTTCCTGGCCCTGGCCCAGCCGCTGGTCCGCGGCTGGTCGCGCTACTTCACCTGGCTGAAGTTCAAACGCACGCCGCCGACGGTTATCGCCTTGCCGGAGCGGAACTACACGCCCACTCGCGGCAGCATCTCGAAGCTGGATTTCTGGTCCGAGAATGGTGAGGGCCGTGAGCGGCTTCTGCCGGAAATTGTCAAGGCGCTCCAATCAGAAGGTTGGAACTACTCGACCGATACCGGTTGGAAGGATTGGGATATCCAGGTCTATGGCAGCTTTTGGTGGGGTATCAAGCTGCGCAGTGTGACCGAATATCATGGCGGCCCCAAGTGCCTGACGCGAATTAAGCTCGCCACACAAATGGTCGCGACCACCTTCCTGATCAACTTCGTGCTGCTCGTCATTCTTGGCTATCGTCAGCTCTTCGTGCCAGGAAATCATTTGTGGCTCTGGATTCCTTATCTGGTCGCAGTCTGCTTTCTCGTCGCGCGAGGATATCGGTTAAAGAAGCGAGTTGCGGAGCTCGTCGATGCCGCGGCACAACGCTGCGGATTTGTGCGCGTCGGGCGAAAGCGGACCAACGAAAACACTTGAGCGAGCTGGTTGCGGATTACGAGTTCACGCTGCCGCCGGATCTTGTTGCTTCGCGTCCAGTGGCGGAGCGCGATGCGTCGCGGATGCTGGTATTGGATCGTCGCTCCGGGCGTGTCGAACATCGAAGCTTTCGTGACTTTCCCGATTACCTCGGCCCGGGCGATCTGGCTGTGCTGAACAACTCGAAAGTCATCAAGGCGAGACTTCGTTCCGATGATGGGCGCGTCGAGCTTCTCTTGGTGGAGCCGTTAGGTCCTGGAGAATGGCTCTGCCTGGCAAAACCTGGTCGGAAGATGCGCCCAGGGTTCGCCTTCCCCATCGCGGGCGCGATGGCGTGTGTCGTCCAGACGCTCCAGAACGGATCGCGGGTGGTGAAGTTCGACCGGGAACCCGACCTCGAGCACTTCGGCAGCGTTCCGATTCCTCCGTATTTGCATCGTGAGGCGGACGAGGAAGACGAGGTCCGCTATCAGACGGTGTTTGCCGAAGCTCCGGGCTCGGTAGCCGCCCCCACCGCAGGCCTCCATTTCACTCCGGAAATTCTTTCCCGAATAGCGCATGCGTCCATCACTCTTCATGTCGGCATTGGCACCTTTCTGCCCGTCAAGGCCGAGCGCGTGATCGACCACCAAATGCATTCCGAGCGTTATACCATCGGCGAGCAGACCGCCCGGGCGATAAATACCGCCGAGCGAATTCTTGCGGTGGGCACCACGTCGGCACGCGTTCTTGAGAGTCAGCCGGAGGGTCCGATCGTGCCTCACTCAGGCTCGACGGACATTTTTATTCATCCTCCATTTGCGTTCCGGCGCGTGAGGGCTCTGCTCACGAATTTTCATCTTCCGAAATCGACGCTCCTGATGCTGGTCTGTGCTTTCGCCGGCCGCGAAGCTGTCCTCAGCGCCTACGCCGAGGCTGTCAGAGAACGGTATCGATTCTTCAGCTACGGGGACTGCATGTTGATGGTTTGATTCCGACGAACCAAAAAGAACTCTTTGAGAATTGCGGCGCACTCGTCCGCCTTCACCTCTCCGCTCACCTCGCAGCGATGATTTAGCTCGGGCATTTGCAGAATGTTGATGAGGCTGCCGGCGGCGCCAGCCTTGCCATCGCGACACCCGAAAATGACTCGACGGAGACGCGCGTGAACGATTGCGCCCGCACACATTGGGCATGGTTCTTTGGTCACAAAGAGCTCACAGTCGGTCAACCGCCAATCTCCGACCGCACTCGCGGCTTGAGTGATGGCGAGCATCTCCGCGTGCGCGGTCGCGTCCTTAAGGGTCTCCACTTGGTTCCACGCCCGGCCGACGATTTTGCCATTCCTCACGATGACGGCACCCACCGGCACCTCATCTGATGCGAAAGCCTTGCGCGCCTGGCGCAATGCCTCAGTCATAAAAAACTCATCGCTGGTGAAATCCATGGCACCACGCTATGAAATACCACATGGAACCCCTTAACACCATCGTGGCTCCCTCGATTCTTGCCGCCGACTTCGGGAGGCTCGGCCAGGAAATCGAGCGCGTGACTGAGGGCGGAGCCGACTGGATCCATTGCGATGTCATGGATGGGCATTTCGTCGACAACATTTCTTTCGGTCCGGATGTTGTGGAAGCCGCTTCACGGCACACGGAGCTTCCCCTGGACGTTCACTTGATGCTCGACAAACCGGATAGGTTCTTTGCGCGATTCACAAACGTGGCGAGCTCGATCTCCGTTCATGTGGAGGCCGACCACGACGTCGCCGAGACCCTCAGTCGAATTCGCTCGGCAGGCTGCAAGGCGGGACTCGCCGTCAGCCCACCCACCCCTTTCGAAAAGGCGCGACCCTTTCTTGACCTCATCGATGTGCTGCTCATCCTGACGGTAAATCCGGGCTTCGGCGGGCAAGCCTTCATCACCGAGGCTTTGGATAAGGTTCGCGCCGGTGCGGACTGGCGGGCAGCCCATAAGCTACACTACCACATCGAAGTAGATGGAGGGATCAATGTTGCCACCGCCCGCGCCTCGCGCGAAGCCGGAGCTAATGTCATGGTTGCCGGAACATCCATTTTCCGCGCAAACGACGTGGCGGCGGAGATCGCCGCATTGCGGTGACATCCGGCGTCCGGAGGTTTTCGCTTTCCTAGGCGGAAAATCAGCTCGAACAGAGTTCGGTCTGATGGTGGTCTGTGACCGGAGCCGGCAGCTCCGGGTATTCAAAGACTTTGCCTTCGAAGTTGCGGATCACGACTTTCTCAGCGTCGTGATACAGGACGTAGCCCGGATTTATCGGGACCTTTCCGCCACCACCCGGCGCGTCGATGACGTATTGAGGAATCGCGTATCCAGAGGTGTGACCACGTAATCCCTCAATGATTTCAATACCTTTGGCCACACTTGTCCTCAGGTGGGATGAGCCCTGGATCAGATCGCATTGGTAGAGGTAATACGGACGGACGCGGCAGAGCAGCAGCTTGTGAACAAGCTCGCGCATCGTCGCAACATCATCGTTGACTCCCGCAAGCAGCACACTCTGGTTGCCCAAGGGAATTCCATGATCGGCCAGGCGGCCAAGTGCTTCGCGCACTTCAAGGGTCAACTCACGCGGATGATTGACGTGCACACTCATCCAGAGCGGATGGTATTTCTGCAGCATCTGGCAGAGCTCCGCCGTGATGCGTTGCGGTAGAAAGATGGGCACCCGCGTCCCAATTCGGACGAACTCAATATGCGAAATCGCCCGAACACGACGCAACAGTTCCTCAAGCTTGTCGTCCGAGAAAAGCAAGGCATCGCCACCGGAGAAGAGCACGTCACGCACCTCTGTGTGCTTCTCAAGATACGCGAAGGCCTCGTCAAAGTTTGTGTGCAGCTCTTGCTCGCCGGCGCCGCTTACCACTCGACTGCGGGTGCAATAGCGGCAATACGAAGCGCAACGGTCCGTTACCAGAAAGAGAACTCGGTCCGGATAGCGATGGACCAAGCCCGGTACCGGCATGTGGCTATCTTCCCCACAGGGATCGGCCATTTCCCACGGTGCAGTATACCCCTCCTCCATTCGCGGGACAACCTGCCGTCGAATCGGACACTCGGTGTTCTCCACGTCGATCAAATTGAAGAAGTGCGGCGTAATCGAGAGCGAAAGCTTGCTCCCGGCCAGCAGGGCGCCGGCGCGTTCGGACGCTGTCACGGGCATCAACTGCTCGAGCCTGGCGAGAGAGGAGACCCGATTTTTCAACTGCCACTTCCAGTCATTCCACTTCTCGATCGGCACGTCCGGCCAGTGCCCGGGCGCGTGAGAGACAAAGCGAATTCGCTCCGATTTCAGTTCTTGAGACATTTTATTGGCTTGGACGCTAAATGGGAATCCGCGCCTGTCAATTGATGGTATGAGCGAAACTCCTTGGACGCCGAACCTCGCACGCAAGAGATATCGAAATGAACTTTGCAGTCGGCTGTGCGAATGCTATGCCGAAGACCAAACTCCCCTGATCTCATGAGCGACCTCACCGCAAAAATCCAGGCAGCCGCCTCAGGCGGACAACTTCTCGAATCCTCTGCTAAGAATCTGCTCGCCTTTCTTGCCAAGACTACATCGCCGATCAGCCAGGCTTCCATCGCCGAACTCGTCGAGACTGACAATTGGAAGGAGTTGGACAACAGGTTCTTCCGGACGCTGGCGTTTGGGACCGGCGGTCTCCGTGGCAAGACCATCAGTCCCGCGGTGACCAAAGCAGAAAAAGGCACTCCGCAGGCTCTTGGGCGCCCGGAGTTTCCGTGCGTGGGCACCAACGCGATGAACTACTACAACATCAGCCGCGCAACTCAGGGGTTGGTCGCCTATGCAAAGGAGTATTTTGTCAAAGAGCGACGCAGCGGAAAGCCCTCGATTTGCATCTGCCACGACACTCGCTTCTTCTCGCGCGAATTTGCTGAACTTGCCGCCAAAGTCATCACCGAAAATGGGTGCAACGCATACCTTTTCGAGGGGCCCCGCTCGACTCCAGAGCTTTCCTTTTCGGTGCGTCACACAAAATCACAGGCTGGAATCAACATAACCGCAAGCCATAACCCGCCGGAGTACAACGGCTACAAGGTTTACTTTGAAGACGGCGGTCAAGTGGTTGAGCCCTATGCCTCGGGAATCATCCAAAAAGTCAATGCAGTAGAGAGCGATGTCTACACACCGGTCCCTGCTTCCGAGCAAGGAAAGGTGATCCCAATGGGTTCCGAGATCGACGAAGCCTACATGAAGCGCTTAACCACCCTGCCGCTCGATCCAGAGTTAATCCGTGGCCAAGGCTCCTTTAAGGTGGTCTTCAGCGCGCTCCATGGTGTCGGTGGGGTGATCATCAAGCCGATGCTCGATCGCCTTGGTTTCCACTGCCAGACCGTTCCCGAACAGGACGTGCCAGACGGCCGGTTCCCTACAGTGAAATCGCCAAATCCAGAAAATGCCGAGGCTCTGACGATGGCTATGAAGCTCGCGGACGAAACCGGCGCCGACCTCGTGATCGCGACCGACCCGGACTGCGACCGAATGGGGGTCGCCGTCAGGGACGCCGCCGGCAAAATGACGCTTCTCACGGGAAATCAGATCGGCTCTCTGATCGCGTGGTATCGGGCGATGAAGCATTTTGAAAAGGGCATACTCAACGACGCCAACAAGTCGCATGGGGTCATTATCAAGACTTTTGTCACCACAGACTTGCAAAAGGCCATCGCCGAAAAGTCCCGCATCCGCTGCGTCGAGACGCTCACGGGATTCAAGTACATCGGAGAGAAACTGCGCAAGTACGAGGAGAAAATTCCTGCCGAGCTTCGGAATGACTATTCCGACTTGTCAGAAGACGTTACCCGCAAGCTGCGGTTGCAGTATTCCTCTCTCTATGTGTTTGGGGGTGAGGAAAGCTACGGCTATAGTGGTTCAGACTTCGTGCGCGACAAAGACGGCAACAGCGCGGCAGTGATGATTGCCGAGGTCGCGGCTTATGCCAAATCCCAGGGGACCACGCTCGTGGGTCTCCTCGATCGCATCTTTTCGGAGTTTGGCTTCTACCTTGAGCGCGGCGAATCCCTGACGATGGAAGGAGCGGAAGGAGCCGCGCAGATCAAGAAACTCGTCGATTCGTATGCCTCCAAGCCCCCAACGGCGATCGATGGGGCTGCGGTCAGGTCGACGACCAACTTCGCCACGGAAACCATTCATGATTCCGAGGGGGACCAAATTCCCCCCGAAGCGATGCTCATGATCACGCTGGCTGACAACAGGCGTATCGCGGTGCGGCCTTCCGGAACCGAACCAAAGATCAAGTACTATATGTTTGCTGCCGAGCCGCTTTCCGATCGGAAGACGATCTCCGCGGACGACCTGGAAGCCACCAAAAAGCGTGTGACGGACTCGCTTGAACGGCTCTGGAAGGAAGTAAAGGCTGATGCCGGCGCCAGGGCTTCCGCCTGATTTCACCTTGACATTGCGACGGGAGGCGCTACTGGTGCTCACCCGCGCTTGATTAACCGCGCCGTTGGTCCTGGAGCGCACGTCTTCGACGCTGCGCTATGAGCGCCCAGGGAAACCCGGCGAATAGATTGTAAAAACATGCCAGTTCGTCTCGGAAGATTCGAGATGCCGAAGACCCTCGTTAAGGATGAGGTCTCGGCTACCGATATTTACGCAAAATTCATCGCAGAGCCGTTTGAGGCCGGCTACGGCCACACCTTGGGAAATTCCCTGCGCCGCGTCCTGCTCTCCTCGCTGGAAGGGGCCGCCATTACCTCCGTGCGCATCGAAGGTGCGCCACACGAATTTACAAGCCTGCCTGGGGTGGTCGAAGACGTCGTCGATATTATCCTGAACCTCAAGAAGGTAAAATTTAAGGCGCCCGATCACGAAGCTCGCAGCGCGACTATCTCGGTAACAAAAGAGGGTGTGATAACCGCCGCCGATATCCAATGCTCGCAGGGAGTCGAGGTCGTCAACCCCGATCAGCACATCTGCACGGTCGACAGAAAGCAAAAGTTTGACGTCGAGCTCGAGAGCAAGGTCGGACGGGGTTTTGCCTCC
>DATDKN010000265.1:0-7231 GCA_036519995.1 Terrimicrobium sp.
CGCCGCAGGCGCGTCATTCCTGTGCCGCCCGATCGATGGCGCGGCGGGGCTGGCCATTCGCGAGCCCTGGAGCTTTCCAGAGGTCGGGCGTTGATTTCCCGATCGACTGGGATAAGGTCGATCGGTGCAATACCGTCAACTCGGTAAGTCCGACCTTCAGGCTTCGGTCGTCGGCTTCGGCACGATGTCGTGGCCCGGATGCAATTATGGGGACACTGATTATGTGGCGTCGCAGGAGGATCTCGCGATGGCGCGCGAGATGGTCAAGACGTCACTGGACGCCGGGATCAATCTTTTCGACACGGCGGAAGGTTATGGTCTGGGGCTGGCGGAAGAGGTTTTGGGAAGCGCCCTCCAGGAACTCGGATGTCGAGAGAAGGCGATTATTGTTACGAAGGTAGGGCCGCTCTTCGGCTCTGAACGCATCGACGGTCGCACCTGCAATCTCAGCGCCAAGCACATCCTTGAGCGCTGCGACTTGAGTTTGAAGCGCCTGCAAACCGACTACATCGACCTCTATCTTGCCCATTGGCCAGACCCGCTGACGCCGATTCAGGAAACGATGGAGGCGGTCAACAAGCTGCACGCCGCGGGGAAAATCCGATGGTTTGGGGTGAGCAACTTCTCCAACGATCTATTAAGAGCCGCGCTCGACCATGGCCACGTGGTCGCAAATGAACTCCCTTACAGCCTCGCAGACCGAAGCATCGATGCGGATAGGCGCCCGTTCTGTCTCCAGGAGCATGTCGGTATCATTGCCTACTCCCCGCTCGGCAAAGGGGTCTTGAGCGGAAAATACGACGCTCAGCGGCTCCCGCCCGCGGAGGACTATCGGCACCAGAAGAAATATTTCGCAAAGGAGAACCTGCCGCGATTTCTGGCGCTCGCCCAGCATTTGCGCGAACTGGCTCCGCAATTCTCTTGCACTGCGGCTCAAGTGGCTCTCGCCTGGGTGATCGCAAAACCCGGAATAACCGTGGTCCTTCCGGGCGCCAAGTCGCCCGATCAGATCCGCACCAATGCCGGAGCAAGCGATATCTCGCTGCCACCAGAAGTTATCGAAAAGCTAGACGAACTTTCCCAAACGTAGCGGCGGTGTCCCCACCGCCGAGTCCGTCGGCCGCTACGAAAGCCCTTCGGCCGTTTATCCGTTGTCCCCGGGGCGCCGGGAGCTCTGATGCGCCGTCTCGATGCGCCTATAGCGCTCAACGTCGGCTGCGCGCAGCCCGTCTGGGCGATACTTGACCACAGTGCGATCCAGCATTACGTCAATTCCAGAAAAGTAACCGACACGGTCAAAGAGGGCGGCATCCTCTAGCATGGCAAATACGCCGGGAAAGTCGATTTTGAGAGCTGTGGGAAAGCCGTTGTTAACGTAGAGAGGCACACCTCGCTCGTCCGCCTCCTTCATGAGGGCTACATATTCGTCGATCGTTTCGGCCCGGCGCACTCTAGGATCATAAACGTAGGGCGGTTGGGTAGTAGCCGCCGTGATGATGAGGTAATTTTCGGGCGCGTTTGGATCGAGCGTCGGCCGCGTGGCGAGGACCGATTCGCGATAGCGGGCAGCCCCGTTTGTGAGCAGGAATTCTCTCGCCGGATTCGAAAGCACTCCAAAGGCGACCAGGATCAGGAGGGCGAAGGCGGGTCCTACCCAGCGAACAGCGCGAAATCTCCGCAGCGGAGAGAGCACCCAGAAAGCGCCGGCCGCGATAGCTGCGGCAATGCCTTGCAGCATGAAGCCGACATACCATTCCATTAGCATCTTTTTCTGGAATACGGCGTAGGCATAGGTCAACAGTCCGGGCAGGATCAGGACGGTGACAATCCAGCGCCCCCGAGGTTCGACGGCGCACAGGCGGACGACACCCAAAGCAAAGAGGAGCAGCGCAACGGCAATGGCAAGGTAGAAGGGAATGGGATTGGCTTCTGCTATCGGAAGATATTCCATGTAGGGTGTGACTGTCTGACCGCTCCTGGTCCAAAGGCTTCCGGTCAGAAAGAGTGTCCCAACGTTCTTGAGCCAAAACAGGTGTCCGTCAAAATCACGAACGCTTTGCAAGTAACGGAATAGCCCTGGAACGCATGGCAGGAACATCTGCAAAAAAATCATGCCAGCAACGACCGAGGCAGCGAGCCAGCGAAGGAGGAGAACATTTCTGACCGAAGCGAGCCGGTCTTCTCTGAGAAAACGAAGGAGAACGCAGAGGTTCAGGATCAGAACGGTGAAGAGTGTTGGCGGCCATGTGTAGAGGAGCGCCAAATTGGTCGCCGCGAGTGCGATCCACCACCGCCACTTTCCGGTATTCAGCGCAGCGACCGCAAAAAGACAGCCGAGAAGGATAAAGAGAGCAACTAATCCGTACCCTCTTGCCTCGGTGGCAAATCGCAAATGCCAGGGATGCAGCGCGACCAGCCATGCCGCGAAAGCTCCCTCCCAGGGGAAACCAAAACGCGCCATCAGCAAGGCGAGCAGTGGGACAATCAAGATTCCTGCCACGTAACTGGGTAGTCGGATCGCGGCTTCGCTGAGACGAAGTCCGCGAGGCTGAGCGAACCACCTCCACGCCGAATGGCTCAATCTGGCCAAGACACTCTGCAAGACGTGATTGGTCGTGGAAGAGTAGTTCCAGAGAGTGTTCCTCCAGGGGAAGTGCTTGGGTTTGACCTGGCCATCAGCGTCGACGCGATGCCCTCCAACTATGCATCGGCGCACGCTGTATTCCTCATCCTCCCAAAGGCTCTGGCTCAATCGAGGAAGTCCAATGAGGGCACAGACAGCCATCGCACCGCCGACACAAAGCACCAATCCCTTCGGGAGCTTCGGTGGAGGCTGGGCACGAATCGCGACCGGCAGCGGCCGCGTCCACCATCGCGTTGTCAAGGCGAGCAAGATCAGCGGCACCAAGTTGAGAGCGCCCGCCCACCAGGAATAGACGCGCACATAATCTTTCACGTCAACGAGCGTCGGATTTTCCCAGGGCTTGGGAGCGACGAGCAGCGCGACGATCACGCAGGCAATCAGTGTCCAGCAAATGGTGGCAACACCGAACCAGGATCGAACGCGACCAAGCACGCCCTACCGATACTCAGGCTTTGCGGACTTTCGAGGACAATCTAGCCGGATACGTTTGAACATCTTCACTGGCGCTCTGCCGTGAGCTGGTCGACGGCGGCCGGCGATGTCTCTCTGGCCGCCCCTGCTTGACCGGATAAGATCCGCGCTTCGACTTGCCCGACTCCAGCAAAGAGACTCGCGCCCTCGCAAAGACTGTCGCAAACTGGAGGCACCAAATTGCCTATAACCACATATCTGCTTTTCAACCGAAAGGTGCTTTGCCGTGCAGATCTCTAGATTTCTGGGGAAGATCAGCTCCTGGTTTTTCGTTCGGCTGGCATGTTTTGTCCTGCTCATCAGCATCGCGCGTAACGCATCCGGCCTGCTAAGAGGGGCTCTTTGGTTGTTGGCATTTCTCACAGCGGCCTGGGCCTATGTGGCGTTGCGTCGCGAAGCCCGAACAGCCCTCGATTACATCGTGCCGAAGATTCGGGCCTGGGCCAGTGCGCTTGAAGGCTCCCAGAGGTTCCAAGCCGCCCGCAAGATCATCGGTCTTGTCTGTATCGGGATCATCATCGCCACCGCACTCGTTCTTGCCTGGCCGACATGGAGCTTCAAAGCCAGCTCATCGCTTCGCGAAGACGAGATCATGAGCATCGTGAGATACAGCTCACGTGGGTTTGTTCCGGCTATCAGCACTTACAATCTCGCCAGAAATCACGTCTTCTACAACGTCGTCAGCTCGCTGATTCCCGGCGCGAAGTCCACCTTGCCCATTCGTGCGCGACTGGTTTCTTTCCTCGCTGTTCTCGCCTCGCTGGCTCTTCTGATCGGCTACAGCGCAACGCGCGGCTGGACCCTTCCTGGAGTCGCATACGCCGGGCTCCTCGCAGTCAACTTCGGCACGATGAATACTGTGCTCGAGGCACGCGGCTATGGTCTCATCTTCCTGTTTGCTACGCTTGGTTCAGTGGCATTTGCGCGGTGGAGTCAAACCCAATCGCGAAGGTGGCTTAACGTGATGGTGGTCACTTGTGTTCTCGGAACATACACGCTTCCGTTTTACGTAGTGTTCGGAGGCAGCCTCCTTCTTCTGAGCTTTCTCGTTCGCCCCTCGCGCGAGACTTTCCTGGCAGGCTTCCTCAGCCTCGCAGCGATTGGCCTGCTCTACCTTCCCATCGTCGCCGACATTTACGAGGTCTTCCGAGGCTATGCGGACCGCTACGGAAAGACGTTCGTCTCCACCTTTGCGTCGATGGATGGCGTCTTCTTCTCGCTCCAGTATTTCATTCCCCACGAGTTGCTTGAAATCGGCCCGCTCAGTTTTGTTCTGCTGGCCCTGGCGGCGTTGCTCTATGTGGCGTTTGCTCGCTTTGCGACAACGGCAGACCGCCTTTCCTTTGCGGGCCTGACAGTTTCTATTGCGGCTTTTCTGGCATTTTGCCTTTACTGCAAGATTGTTCCCGCGCGTGTCGCTTCGTTCCTCAGTGCTCCCTTGGCGTTTCTTGCGCTTCTGGTCACCGGATCGATCCTTACCAGTCGGTCGCTAACACCTCTGCGTCCGTTTACTGACGTCTGCTTCACCGCGCTAGTGGTCGTCGCCCTTTTGAAATCCGAAGTGGCACGACCTCTCATCCCCCGATCGGACTGGCGAAGCCTTGGCGTGCTTATCGAGCGTGCTTTCCCGAGCAACACCCGCATCTCCATGGTCGGAGACAATCCGGCCTTGTTGCAATGGAACTTATCAACGCGAACTAAGCCGGACGCCGATACCTTCGATCGCGAATCGATGAGCGACGGAAAGCTGGTCGCCGTGGAGGGTTACACCAAATCGGCGGATAAAGACCGGCGCTTTCGCTGGGAAGACCTGCCGGAAAACGTCCGCTTTGTAACCAGCCCAATCGGCTTGAACTATCACCGGGTCTTCTTCGTCCCACCGCGCGAATCTCGAATCGCGTCCGTTCGCGTCAACGGTCAAGATCTCGAATTACCCAATTCTGGAAGGCAGCCACCAGATCACGCTCTCCTCCTTCACTCCTTCGGCCACGGAGATGTTCTCCGGCCGACAAGCCTCGAGGAAACTGATGCAACGCAGTCGAATTTCGCCCGCCCATTTCAGATCCAGCTTCCGGCGACCATCACCGTTGAGCTCGAACCGAACGCGCCAGCGGGCACTTGCAATTTACTGTTCACCCAGGGATTGCAGGATAAAAAGTTGCAAGTCAGAACGAGAAGTTTGGGTGGTCGCTGGCGGGAAACGGCCAACGTTTTCGTTCTCGGAGAGTTCGCCAGTGTTGCGCTCGACCGAAATGGTTGCGAAGCCCTCCAGATTTCCATCGAAAGCAAGCCGGATGCCACCCAAGAACTCCCTGACGGAGAACGCCCGCCTTTCGGACTCCTTAATGCC
Source organism: Terrimicrobium sp. (assembly GCA_036519995.1). GTDB lineage: Bacteria > Verrucomicrobiota > Verrucomicrobiia > Chthoniobacterales > Terrimicrobiaceae > DASTFP01. The sequence continues at coordinate 5,466 of DATDKN010000265.1, forward strand.
TGGGTCGCCCAAGGGAAGGATCGCCTGCCTTAGCAAGGTTAGGCCACAGGAGAGCGCCAAGTTGCTTTACACGTAAACAGCATCTTCGGTAGTCTTGGGTCTTAGGACCCTGTGCGGGCAAATCTCTGCGCAAGATGGTCTCCTTATCAATTCACTCCAACAACCCGTTTCATTGTTATGGACACCGAACTCGGTCGAACTGTGATCTCCGCGCTTTCAGCCCTCTCAGGAATGGTGATTGCGTACAGATCGAGATCTGAAAGCAACAAAGTCCTGGCGGAGCAGGAAGTCGGCCCGGTAAGCGCCTCTACGACCGATCCGTGGCGGTGGCGTGCAGACACTCACCTGATCTCACCAGATGAGCTCGATCAAATCGTCTCGAAAGCGGAGGCCTCGGCAGAGGCCGGGCAAGCGCTCGCTTCGATCATGCCGGACAACTTGCTTCGCGAGATCCTCGAGCACGTCGATAGCGAAACCACCAGGCTGCAGGAATCAATCGCCGATCCGTCGAGATCGAAGGCTCGCCGGCAGCGCGATGTCGATCATGCGGACGCTGAAATTTGCGTTGAGTTGAAAACAATCAAGAGGCACCACAACAACATCATCCCCGACGTGCCCCAGCGCACTCTCGCCAAACTTTGGCAACAGCATCGCTGCCAATAGCTCGATTATTCGCGCTTTCAACGCACGGGCAGGCATTGCTAGCCGCCGCTTTGGCACGCTAACACCACAAACTGGACTCCGTTGAGCATGGAGGAAATCAGGATCAACAAAGATACTCAGCTCTGCATGTCGCTAGCGGCGCGTCCTGGCAACTTTGGGACACGATTCCACAATTTTCTCTATCGAGAGCTGGGGCTAAATTATATTTACAAGGCATTCACGACGCGCGATCTCGCCGCGGCCATTGGCGGAATCCGCGCTTTGGGTATTCGCGGGTGCGCCATCTCGATGCCGTTCAAAGAGGCATGCATCCAACATCTGGACGAGCTGGATTCCTCCGCGCGTGGGATCATGTCCGTGAACACCATCGTAAACTCCGATGGTTACTTGAAGGCCTTCAATACCGACTACACGGCCGTTTTCACGTTGATCCGGTCGGCCGGAATTCCTGAGACAACCAGGTTTGCGCTCCGCGGAAGCGGCGGGATGGCGAAAGCTGTCGCCTGCGCTCTGAAGGACGCGGGATTCGCGAATGGGATTATCGTGGCGCGCAATGAAACTGCCGGAGCTGCCCTGGCTGAGCAGTATGGCTTTGCCTGGAAGAGGGAACTCGAAAATGAAACACCCGGGTTGTTGATCAATGTAACTCCGATCGGGATGGCGGGGGGAACCGAAGCCGATAAACTGTCCTTCTCCGAAGAATTGATTCGCGCGGCCCAAATGGTCTTCGATGTCGTGGCCCTTCCCCCAGAAACACCGCTCATTCGGTTGGCGAACAAATTGGGAAGGAAGACGATCAGCGGTGCCGAGGTGATCGGGCTTCAAGCCATCGAACAATTTGTGCTTTACACTGGCGTCCGACCGGAGACCGAGCTGGTCAAAAAGGCGGCTGCCTTTGCCAGCGCTTAGAACTCAACGGCCCTTTCATCAACAACCTCGATGAGCCAAGCCGCACGAGTTGGAATATTAGCTGGCGGAAACTGGATCGTCGATCACACCAAGATCATCGATGGCTACCCGCCTCAGGATACTCTCGCAACTATCCTGTCACAAAGCTCCAGCAATGGAGGTGGACCATATAATGTGTTGATCGATTTGGCCCA
>DATDKN010000266.1:0-6675 GCA_036519995.1 Terrimicrobium sp.
GCTCCGGACATCCAGCCGCAAAGATTTCAGGACGACCTCCGTGCGGCGGTCAACCTGATCACAGAAAAGGCGGCCGCGGCCGGGGTGGAGCTACCCCAAGGCTTTTACCTGGGTTTCAGTCAGTACGCGACTAGCCTTCCGAATGAACGCGCTGCACCCGCCCTGGCGCGACAACTCAGCATCATTAACAAGATCGTCACCGATCTCATCGATTTTCGCGTTCGCTCCATCGACAGCCTGGATCGGCTTCCCTTGTCCGAGGAGTCTGCGGCACCGCCGGCTCCCCAGCCGGAACGCGCCGGTCAGCGCGGCAAAGAGGCAGACGCAAGTCCCGTCGGGATCATTCGCCAACCCTTCGATCTGAGCTTTACCGCGGAACAAGGCAAATTGCGCGTGGCTTTCAATTCATTACTTCGTTCTGACCAGTTTCTTCTCCTTCGCTCTCTCACTCTCGAAAATACCGCTCGCGTGGGACCGCCAATCTCACGAGCGGTGGCATCCAGCACGGGATCGCGCCCTGAGCAAGTCCCGGCTGTCCGGACCGCGAATGCCGCTCCCGCCAATAGCTTGAACGTGATTTTGGGTCGCGAATTGGTCAAGGCGTCGATGCGCATTGAAATCATCGACTTTCCACGACCTGAAGAACCCAAAACATGATTGGTGATGGATTGGCTTAGAAACAACTACGACAAGGCCATTCTGGCCGCGGCTTGCCTGCTCCTCCTGGTGTGTTGCGCCTTGATCATTGTCCGTGCCCGAACGTTCCCGGAGCGATTCGCCGGCCGGGACAGCTCTCAACCGATCGACAACACCATCAAAGCGCTTCCTGCCGACGCTATGAAAACCGCTCTCAACAAGGCCAAGTCGCCGCAAAATTGGATGGGTCACGACGGCTCACTGCTGGTCTCGCGTCCTTACGTTCTGATGGATGGTGCGCTGATTGATCCTCTTGAAGGCAATAAAAACCTCCATGAACCCATCAAGAACTCCTGGCTCATCAAATACGACCTACCCTACTGGGAAAGTGACATCAAGGAACAGGACACCGACACAGATGGCTTCAGCAATCTCGAGGAATATCTGGCCGGCTCCGATCCGCGCGATAAGAACTCAATTCCGCCTTTCTATACGAAGCTGCGCCTTCTGCGCTTCATCTCGAAACCCTTCCGCCTCATCTTCACCGGCACGCCCGATGACGGACACACCTTTACCATCAACACCAAAGACCGCGGCACCAGAACCCAGTTTCTGGAGCTTGGCGAGATGATCAAAGGAACTTCGTATAAGGTGGTCTCATACGAGAAAAAGACCGAGCGAAGGAATGAAATCGATTTCGACGCCTCCACTTTGACAATCGAGAATGAGCAGACCGGTCAAAAGATCGTCCTTGTGGCCAACAAAGAGGCCAATGATCCCACCTCCTTCGGCGAGTTTCTCTATGTCTACGACAACTCGAAGTTCATGGTCAAAAAGGACGATGAATTTTCTCTGCCGCCCGAGCCGGAGAGAAAGTACAAACTCATTGACATTTCAGAGAAGGAAGCCGTAATACAAGATCAGAAAACGCGGGAGCAGCATAAGGTTCCTCCCGCTTAAATTTTGAGTGAGAGCCGCTGCCTAAGGTCTGAAGATGCGTATCCGTCCATGCGCATCTATTACCAGATTGGGGAAACATCTCCTCCCTTGAATACCCCCGGAAACATTATCGCCCATCTGCCTTAACGATGAAGTCGCCACTCCTGACCGCGATGATCGCTGCTTCCGTGGCTGTCGGCGTGAGCGCAAGCCTCGGCCAACAGACCCGCGTCCAGGGCGTGGCGGAACGTGAGATCCGCCGACAGGAAAGCATGACCGGTTATGCTGAAAAGGCCATAAACAAAGGCACCGAGGCGATGATGAACCAGGACTACGAAAGCGCGTTTTCCTACTTCAAGAGCGCGGTCGACGTCCTGCCGAGCGGCGGCACCGCAGCTCTCACCGTTCGTGAAACGGCTCTTGATGGCTTCTCCCGGGCCGCCGTTAAGCTCACCGAGCAACGTATTTCCGAAGGCAGGTATCAAGACGCCACCACGACAATCAGTGTCATTCTCGAGGAACGCTACGCACCCGATTACGGTCCCGCGCTCGCCCTGCAGCGAAAGCTCAGGGATCCTGATCGGTTCAATCGGGCATACACTCCCGGCTTCATTGCCAATGTCGAAGAGGTCAAGCAATTGCTCCTTGAAGCCGACGGCTTCTACGGCTCCGGCCGGTTCGACCTGGCGTTCAAACGTTACGAGCAGGTCCTCAACATCGACAAGTATAACATCGCCGCGCGCCGCGGCATGGAACGGGTCAATCTCGCCCGGCAGAGGTATGCGACCAACGCGTATAACGAGGCCCGTGGCGATATGCTTACCCAGGTGGACAAGAGCTGGGAGCTTCCGGTGCGCCGCTTCGAAGTGGGCGCCTCGACAATTATTGAACAACCGCAGATCGACACGCGCGGAACCTCCCTGATCAATCGCAAACTCGATGAGATCATTGTTCCGCGCGTTGACTTTCGCGATGCTACCATTCGCGAGGCCTTGGACTTTCTTAAACAGCGTTCGGTGGCGCTCGACACTACAGACGAGGATCCTACACGCCGGGGCATCAACATCGTTCTGAAGGTGCCTGCAGACTCGCCGGAGGCTGACGCACGAATTACTCTCTCCCTGAATGACATTCCGCTTCGCGCAGCGATCGATTACGTGGCCAAGGCCGCCAACCTCAAACTTAAGATCGAACCGTATGCGGTCGCGGTCGTTCCGCAGTCGGAGCCGACCGATATCCTGATCACCAAAGAATACAAGGTCCCTCCCGGGTTTATTACATCGTTGCCGGCTACGGGCCAGCCGCCTTTGCCCGGACCAAGGAGCGAAACAATTGCTCCTGGCTCACAACCCGCCATTCAGGCTCGCTCAGGTGCAAGAGAGTTTCTGGAGGCCCAAGGGGTCACCTTTCCGCCCGGTGCGAGCGCCAACTTCATCGCCAGCACCAGCAGGCTGATCATCAAGAATACTCAGGCCAACCTCGACCTTATCGACACTTTGGTCGAAACGCAGATGACAGCTCCACCCAGCCAGGTGGAGATCGAGTCCAAGTTCCTCGAAGTGACGCAAAACAATCTCAAGGAAATGGGCTTTGACTGGCTGCTCGGACAATTTGGACTCCCCTTTGGCACGGGGGTATTCGGAGGGGGTGGCACCCAGGGTATTGCGCCACAGGGAGTCGCCCCGACCATTAATGCCAACTCCTTTCCGTTCCTGAATCCGGGTTCGACAACCGTTCCGATTGGCGCGACCAGCGCCACTTCGGGTCCAATCACCGGGGGGAATCGCTCAGGCGCAACTGCGATATCGGTGAATGCCGTCGATAGCCTATTGTTCGCAACTCCTTTCGGCCCCGCTCCCGCACTTCTCTCCGTGGCGGGCATTTTTACCAACCCTCAGTTTCAAGTTGTCCTCCGGGCATTGAACCAGCAAAAAGGAGTGGATCTGGTCAGCGCGCCGAAGGTCACCACCAAGAGCGGCCAGCGGGCCACCATTCAGATCGTTCGTGAATTCCGCTACCCGACCGAGTACGATCTGCCTCAGGTCACTCAGACGCCGGGATCGATCTACACGCCGGCGACACCGACCACGCCAACGTCGTTCGAGACGAAGCCTGTCGGCATTACCCTGGAAGTAGAACCCACCGTCGGACCCGATGGCTATACCATTGATCTGATCCTTTCTCCACGCGTGGTCGAGTTTGATGGGTTCATAAATTACGGTAGCCCGATCAACACGGTGGTGACTCTGGTTCCAAGCGTTAGTGCTCCCTTCATCTTCCCCTCGCTGAACGCTCCCTTTGTCGTGACGCAAAACATCATCAACAAGCCAGTTTTCTCCACGCGGGAAGTCACCACGGAAGTCACTGTATATGACGGCCAAACCGTAGTGATTGGCGGGCTGATCAGTGAGAACATTCAGAAGGTAGAAGATAAGGTCCCGATATTGGGAGATATTCCGCTCGCGGGCAGGCTCTTTCGCACGAGCGCCGACCAGCATATCAAGCGGAATCTTATCATGTTCGTCACCGCCAGTCTCCTTGACCCTGCTGGCCAACCATTGATCAAGTTTGACGAAGAGGCGGAGATCGTGCCTGAACCCAGCGCCTCCGCCGTGCAGCAGGAAATCATCCCCGGTGACGCAACGACCATCCCCCAACCGCAATAGCTCCCGGAAAATGAAACTTTCCTTGGCTGCCACCATAGTGCGCGTCTCCCTCGCCGCCACGGCAACCGTAATCTGCCTGGAGCCGCAGACTTCCTTGCTCGCCCAAAATCTGCAGGACGTTGCCGAAAGAGAGATAGTTCGTCGGCAGGAGGATCTGGTGGTTGCAGAGAGACTGATTATTGCCGGCGATAGGGCCTTGGCGGAGAAGGATTACGAGACCGCCTACGTCAACTATCTCGATGCGCTCGAAAAGATCCCGGCCGGGATCGCTTCCGGAAATCTGCGCTCTTCCACTCTCTCGAAATTTATCAAAACTGCCCTGCGCTATGCAGAGCAACTCATCGAGAATGGTCGCTACAGTGACGCGGAGAAAGTCGCCAAGACGATTCTGCTTCCGGATTACGATCCATCGAACAAAGCGGCCATTCAGTTGCTCTCCAACCTCGAGCAGCCCGATTACTACAATAAGACCGTTACGCCGGACTTCGCCGAGGATCGCGAGGAGGTCACCAAACTCCTGCACGAGGCCGATGAATTCTATCAAGTCGGGCGCTTCGATCTTGCCACCAAGCGCTACGAACAGGTTCTCAATATCGACCGGTACAATATCGCCGCCCGGAAGGGCATGGAACAAGTCAGTCTCGCCAAAGCGAAATATTATGGAGCGGCTTACAATGAGACGCGCAGCCGCTTGCTTTGGCTGGTAGATAAATCCTGGGAGCGCCCGGTTCATCGCTTTCAGCGCGGCCGCACCACAACCGCGGAGATTCAGGCCCGTGGAGGAGTTCGCGGGACCGAAGCCACCATGGCCAAGCTTAACCGGATCATCATCCCGCGAATCGACTTGCGTGATACCACCGTGCGTGAAGCTGTCGAATTTCTCAAACAACGTAGCAGAGAACTCGATACCTCGACTGACGACCCTCAAGGCAAGCGGGGTGTCAATATCGTCCTTAAACTAAACCCCAGCCGGCCAGATCTGACCGTGCCGCCCGCCGAAGGTCCAACTCCGGCTCCGCTGGGAGGGACTGCCGATACGCGGGTGACCCTTTCCCTGACGAATGTGCCGCTGATCGAGGCTTTGCGCTACCTGACAGAACTCGCCGGCCTTAAATACAAGATTGAGCCTTATGCCGTCTCGATCGTTCCCATCACCGAAAACACCACCGACCTGATAACCAAGAAGTATCGGGTGCCGCCGGGCTTCATCCCTGCCGGCCCGGTCACGGGCGCCGAAATTCCGTCACCCGGTGCGGCACGCGAAGAAGTTCTCGAGCCCCGTATCGGCAGTCGGACAAACGCCCTTGAATACCTGCAATCTCAAGGGGTCACTTTCCCGACGGGCGCCTTCGCACAATACGTGCCGGCGAGCAGTGAACTCATTGTTCGTAATACGCCAGACGCCATCGATCTGATCGACTCGCTGGTGGACGCTGCCATCGGCGTCCAGCCAACTCAGGTGGAAATAGAATCTAAATTCCTCGAGATCACCCAGAATAATGTCAACGAACTCGGCTTCGATTGGCTGCTTGGTCCATTGCAGATTGGAAACAGCGGCGCTTTCGCCGCGGGCGGAACGCAGGGGTTTGGAACTAACCTTCTCCCGACCTTCCCGAACCCGGCCAATTTCCCCTTTGCTCCGGGAGGCGTTCCCGTCGGTCAAAATCCCGTGACCGGTGGCTTGCGTTCAGGTTCCGGCTTCGGACCGAATGCCGCGATTACTGCGAATAGCATCGACGCGTTGCTCGGCACCACCGTCATCGGCACGGCGCCCGGGATCTTTGGCATAGCCGGCATCTTCACAAACCCGCAATTTCAAGTCGTCATCCGCGCCCTGAACCAGAAGAAAGGCGTCGATCTGATGTCGGCTCCAAAGGTAACTACCAAGAGTGGCCGCAAAGCGATCGTCCGCGTTGCGCGCGAGTTTCCTTATCCCACTGAATTCAACGCTCCGGAACCGCCTCCGCCGAGTACGGTCAGCGGCCTAGGTTCGACCGTCGGTCCGCCGCCAGGAAGTTTCGTCAGCCAGGGTGTCGTTACGCCTTCGACCCCGACTGCGTTCGAGACGAGGAATCTTGGGGTTACTCTCGAAGTGGAACCAATCATTGGTCCCGATGGCTATACGATTGATCTGAATCTCTCGCCGGAGGTTGTCGAATTCGACGGTTTCATCAACTACGGGTCCCCCATTTTAGGACCAATTTTCAACCCGCTGACCCAGCAGATCGACACTGCAATCCTCACGCAGAACGTCATCAACCAGCCGATCTTTTCCACCCGTAAGGTTACTACGAGTGTCAGCATCTGGGATGGTCAAACCGTGGCGCTTGGAGGACTGGTGCGCGAGGACGTGCAAAAGGTTCAGGACAAAGTGCCCATTCTGGGAGACATCCCACTGGCAGGGCGCCTCTTCCGCTCCAATGTCGATCAAAAG
>DATDKN010000267.1:0-2283 GCA_036519995.1 Terrimicrobium sp.
ACAACAGCGAACTTATTTGTTCGTCGCGGTATCGACAATCGGCACGAAGCTACTTCGCTTCTAAGCCATCCACCTAAGGAACTAGGAATTTTGCCTATGCCTTGTCCTTCACTGGGCTGTGTCTACGAACCCGTGAGGCGGTCCACCGCGCGGCATAAGCGATCAACTCGTTGGTTGTGCGCAGTTGAAGCTTTTCCTTCATGTTGGCGCGGTGCGCGCTAACGGTCTTCATGCTGACACCAAGTCGGGTGGCAATCTGCTGCGTGGACAAGCCTTGGCCAAAAAGCTCAAAAATCTCGAACTCCCGATCAGTGAGATTCTCCACAAGCGAACGTTGTTGCCGCGCTGGTCCTCCAGAGAAGATTTCCAAGATCTGCGCAGACATCTTGTCGCTGACATAAATGGTCCCACTTAGCACGTGACGTATCGCTCCCATCAGTCTCTCGCCGCCTTCTTCCTTGGTGATGTAGCCCCGTGCTCCTGCTCGCAGCACCCGTTCCGCATAGAGCGACTCCTCATGCATCGAAATAACAAGAATGGGGAGATCAGGTCGAACCGCCCGAATATCTTTAATGAGTTCCAAGCCGTTTTTGCCGGGGAGAGTAAAATCTGTGAGCACAAGATCTGGCTTTGTCCTTAGAACGCCTTCGAGCGCTTCTGCGGCATTTTGCGCCTCAAAACACGTCGCCATGTCAGGTTGATAATTAATCAGATAGGCGAGGCCGCTCCGCGTCATCGGATGATCATCCACGATCAATACGCGCGTTTTATTCGAGCTTGGCTCGGCGCGTATTATCTTTTGTCGGCGAGCAGACATGTAACTCGCGCTCCCGAGCCCTTGCCAACGTCGATCGTGAGCGTCGCTCCGATCAATTCCGCGCGATAGCGCATGATGTGCAAACCCATGCCTCCCGCTCGGTTCGGGGAAACACGAAATCCCGAACCATCGTCTCTGATGCTCAATCGAATGCCGTTGATTGTCCTGTCCAGGGCGACGACTATGCTTTTAGCGCGGCCATGCCGCGCGGCATTACTAACGGCTTCCTGAGCGATGCGGTAGAGATGTGTGGCAACAACGTTGTCGCGAACTGCTACCGGCTTCGTGCACTGAAACCGGCAAGAATTTCCGAACAAATCGCCAGAGCTCTCGGTCAACTCCTTGAGCGCGGCCATCAGGCCCTCCGCCTCGAGGCTGACGGGAGATAGGCCGCGTGAAAGCATTCTCGCCTGCCGAGCTCCCTCCCGAATCAGCTCGCCGATCTTGGTAATTTCTCGCTGCGCCTCAGGCACGGTCGCAAGTTGATCAGCGACGACAGCCGCTCGGAACTCAATTCCTGCCAGGTGCTGGCAAAGTCCATCGTGAAGGTCCTGGCCGATACGTCGCTGTTCAGCGCCGAGAATCTCCAGGACCTCCTGTTCCAGTCGGCGCCGCTCGGTGATGTCGCGATCTGTTTCGAGGATGACCGTGGCCGCGCCGCTCGCTGGGACAAGTTGAAGCCGAGAAGATACAATCACCGCGCGCCCAGCCTTGGTCGTCCGATGCAACTCTCCTTGCCAAAGTCTGCGTTCGTGGAGCTCCGCTTCCATTTCCGACCACGGAGTGGCAGTGTGGTTAAAAAGGACTCGCGGCGCCACTCCGAGCACCTCGCTTGAGGCATACCCATAGAGCTGCGCAGCACCCTTGCTCCAGAACTGGATGCCCTCATCGTCACTCCAGGCAAAGATCGCATCGTGGGAGAGGTGAAGCAGTTCAACCTGTCGACGCAAGATAGCCTCCTCGCGGATGCGATCGGTAATATCACGCAGGATGATCGTGTAGATGTGCTCTCCGCCAAGGTGAATCTGCGAGATGGAAGCCTCGATCGGAAACTCCTCGCCGTCGGCGCGCAATCCGGAGATGGTTCCCAGGTTCCGATTACTTCCGCGCGTCTGGCGAAAGCGGCGCATGTGCTGGACGACTTGGGCTCGAAACCGCTTGGGAATGAAGCGTTCAATCGACGTTCCCATCGCCTCGCTCGCGGGACATCGAAATACATGCTCAGCGGCGGTGTTGAATAGGATAATTTGTTGTTGCGCATCCGTGCTGATGACCGCATCCATCGCAGACTCCAGAATTCCCTGCAGCTGTTGGCGACTTTGGTTCAGTCTCTCATCGCTTTGGAAACGCTCGATCGAGTCAGCCGCTTGGCGAGCCAAGAGATCCAGTAGTCGCAGGTCTCTCTCCGCAAACTGACACGCAGTGCCCTTATAAGTTGAGAGGATTCCCACCAGATTGCCATAGCG
>DATDKN010000268.1:0-6275 GCA_036519995.1 Terrimicrobium sp.
TGAACAGAAGTGGATGAACTTGGAACATGTCGCCATATTGTCTCACTTTGGCCCATTGGGAAATCTAGAACTAATACAACTTCCTTTTAATCAGCGTTAGAGCCCAACCTCGGATTAGATCTTTCAAATTCATTCAGCAGCGTCCTGCTCTATGACGACCAGGGCGAAGGAATGACGAACCAAATTACTGCACAAGACTTCGCGAATGGGATCACTGAGGCGGGTGCCTATTTCGTCGCGGAAGTTTTTCTGACCGCAAATTTTCCACGGCCTGGAATTTCGCGCGTGCAAGCCACAGTCGAAGCACCTGCGAGCGCACCGTCCCCGCGAAGGTCGAGGTTTGTCTTCGTCTCTTACATGAGCCAGCGTTAGATGAAGCTGTCCGCAACCTCATGCGCGTTGAGGCGCGGCGAATCATTGCTTCAAGAGGGCCGCCTGCGATCCCGTGCTTTCACGCTGATTGAAATGCTCGTGTCGATGATGGTGCTTGCCGTGCTCGGCGTAGTGATGATGTCTCTGGTAGAGGGTGCCATCGACCTCTGGCGAGATAGTGAAAGCCGAACCGACGCCTGTCGCGAGGCGCGCGGTGCGCTGTCGGTTATGACCCGCGATCTCCGCAATGCCGTGACGGGAACCAATGTGGACCTCATGATGTTTAACCTGCAGTCGGGCGCCGCGGGAACTAACTATGGCAGCAATGTCTTTTTCCTTGCTTCTCTTCCGCCTTCGGCACAGGAAGGCGGCTCGAAAAGCGACGTGTGCGAAGTTGGTTTTTTTCTCGCGCTCGACCGAACTCCCGTCAGCACCAATCGCTCTCTGAATCTCTACCGATACTTCAGGAGCAGCAATCAGACATTTTCCAATATGATCTCGGGTACATTGTTCACCAACGTCGCAACCGGCGCCGCGGGCGAGGAATTGCTGGCGCGGAATGTCGTTGGGATGAAGATTACGCCAGTCAACTCAAGCGGCGGCGACTGGATGCCCTTTGTGCCCACGGCTGAGGCGCCGCTTCCCGAAATTATCGAGATTACGCTCGTTACGATCGGACACGATGCCGCCCAAAAGCTGGCAGATTTCGACAGGTGGACAGACACGAATTCGCTTCTCATGAGGAAAGCGGTCCAAAGCTTCACCACGCGAGTCAACGTCGGAAAGAGGCGGTGAGGCGAAGAGGAAGCAAGGCCGCCTCGTTGATCACGACTCTCCTCGGCATCGTGGTCCTCAGTACGCTCGTGGTCGCTTTCATGCAGAGTACCTCGATCGATCGGCTGACGGCAAAGAGCGCGAAGAACGTGCTCCAAGCCGAACTTTCCGCCCGCGCGGGATTGCAATCGGCGATAAATCAACTCCTGACCGCGGCAGGAACCAACAACGGCTTTGTCACCGGCAGCACCAACTTCTCACCGAGTAACGCGCCGGTCGTCGTAATTGGCCGCACCAACCTTTCAGATCCGCAGCAGATAATGCCTTTGGTGTCGATTGCTCCAAACCTTCTGGAGAATTTTCTGCAAAGCGGATGGACCGATTCGCTCTCCACTTTGTTTGCCAAGATGGCGGGAACCAATAGCACGGACCTCAACGGCCGCTCGGGAATGATCCAGAGCACGAATATTTCGTATCGCGCTCCCTGGGTGGAAATATCCAGTAGCTCCGGCGAGCGGATCGGTCGCTACGCGTTTGTCGTTCTCGATGAAGATGCCAGAGTGAATCCGTTGCTCCACACAGGAACAGGAACCATGTCGGATCCAATCGCTTGGTACTCGGGTCCAAACGACATCTCTCTCACTAACGCGTCAGCTGCGATTCTGACGCCGGACGAACAGGCGCGCGTGCTCGCCCTAAGCAACCTCATTCTGACTCCTGAATCCTTAGCTCAGGGATTTGCCAGCAGGAGCGATTATGAGCGCGTCAAGCATTTGCTTACTGTGCAAACAAATTCAACCTTTGACATCATTCCCGCAGGTCTGTCTGACGGAGGACGGCCCAAGTACAATATTAACATCCTCGCGACGAATGCGACTACGAGCTCGGGCGACCGCGCTGATCACCTCGCGCAGATCGTCTCTTCGAACCTTCCTTCGTTTTCGTCGCGCGACCCGAGCTTGCGCGGTAACGCGGCTGACGAAATGCGCTACCTGCGCCGTCTTGCGGCCGGAATCGTCGACTATGTCGATTCAGACGCCATTTCGACATTGGTCAACGGAGGCGAACCTGCGGGACGGGATCTTTTTCCGCTGATTACCGCCGTCGCCGAAAGATTTCGACTCGTAACTATTAATACGAACGCATCGACTGCCACCGCCACGATCGAGAGCCAGTGTTTTGTGCAGGTGTGGAATCCGTACACTACTCCTATCGTCCAAAACAATCAGGAGCTTCGATTTGTCGTCCGCAACCGAATGCTGGTTAGCTTTGGCACCGCGATCGTCACACCCTTCGATGACTACGATCAGGCGATCACCGCTAGTCTGATGATCGGACCAAACGAATTTGCCGTCCTTGAGTTTCCCACGGTGGGGCAGACTTGGGAGAGTCCCGGTTCGGTAAATGACGTTCCCCATTGGGATGACGGTCCGAGCGGAAACAGCGACCAAACGACTCATTGTCCATTCGAGTTCTACATTGGCGGCCAGCTCGCAGATATGAACCGGCGCGACCCGGTTGGACCAGATGTCGCGATCAGCGGCATGGTTCGATTTGGATTGTCCCTTTCGGACATCAACAACCGCTGGCAATGTTCTTTTATTCCCACTCAAGCTTCGGCAGTCAATTGGCGGTTTGTTGGTGATAGCCGTGCCACTTACCTCTGCAACTATGATTGGCAGACTCTCGGAAACACAGGCTACGCCATAAAGACCCGCTGGAAAGGGCGACAGGAGAATGTTTCGCCTCGTCATCAAGACTTTAGCGCGCATTGGGTTCAACGCGATTTCGTCAGGAGCAATCCCTCGGTCGGAACCGCGCCTACGAGCATCGGTCAGACGCCCTCTCAAGTTTCGACCGTCTATGATCCGGTCAATGATGGACCGGCCGCACCCGCGGTCCTTGTCAACCGAGCGATGCAATCGATCGGCGAGCTCGGGCACATTTTTGATCCATCGCAAGCGGCCGATGATCTAAGCGCTCCCAAATCCAGCGAGCTACCGGTGAACGATAAGATCTCTGGTGGCGGGAGAACCCTAAGGATCGGCCAGCCGGAATTTAGAAGCTCTTCCACACACAATTGGGACACCAATGGTCGTCGAGCCATCGAGCTTCTGGACCTCTTCACGGTGAATCAGACCAACGTCAATAGTGGCGGATACCCGGCTGCTCTCGGACGCATAAATCCGAACACCGCCGCTCCGGAGGTGCTTGCGGCGATCTTGTCGGGAATTAAGGTGACTTCAGACGCAGGAATCCCGGAGGCTTTCTTGGCCAATCCGGCTGCGGTCGCGGCAGATCTGGTGAGCAATCGACCCTACAGCAGCCTGTCCGATCTGCACAAGGCGATGCAAAGCTTTGCTGATGGAGAAAACTATTCGCCAACTTTTGGAGTTTCGGTGGGCGGCGGAACCACAAATCTCGCGGCTGCGGATCGCGTCCGCGAGGAGGCGTTTGGGAAGCTCGTTCAGCATTTGACTGTTCAATCCCGCACTTACCGCATTATCGCAGTGGGCGAATCGTTCGATGGCGGTGGGAAGCCGCGCGGACGAGCCGCCATTGAAGCAATAGTCTTCCTTCAAAATGAAGCCGGCGGAGGTGTCCGGCCCATTATCACGTTCCAGCGGAGTTTCTAATGCGTTCGATCGCGCCTTGTGTCTTTCTGATTGCGTTTGGCGAGCTTTCGACACAGCTCGCCGCCCAGACACAGGAAGCGCCTGCGATGGCGAATGTGCAGATCGTCAATGCCACAAGTGTGCCGGTTCTCTCTCTTAGAATCAATCAGACGCTAGCCTACGACACCTTTCCTCAGGGCAAGAGATCTGGAGATGCTGCGGTTCCGCTGCTCGAGGCAACTTATGAAGCAGAAGAGAGGCAATCCGGAACCAAAGCAAAGTCAGAGAGGATCACTTACGCGCCTGGCGCCTACCAGTCGCTGGTTATTCTAGGTGATTTCTCGAGAACATCGGCGCCAGGAGTGCTAAGACAGCGGGACAGCGTCCTTACTGGCGAAGAAGCCGGCTATCCGCCGAACGTGCTCTTCCAAGTCTATCCTCATACATTATCGAGAGCGCCGGTGAGGTTGCGGATCATCAACGGAATGCCAGGCAAACATTTGGCCTTTGTGCATGCAAAGAATGAGGTCGACATTAAACCGGGCGAGTGCGCTGTTCTGGAGGGCCAACCCGCAAGAGCTCAATACACCGCAGTAGTAGACGGAGAAAGAATTCCTTTGCTCATGCGCCAGGAAGGTCTGATTCGAAATGTGATCATCGTCTTTTTTCTAAAGGACGGGATGCCCACCTTCATGCGTGCCTTCGAGAACAATGCAGAGTCCAAGGCGATGCGCGCTGAACTGGAGAAAGCGAGGGAGTGAAGGCTGAACTCGATCCTCACATGACGCTAAGCGAACTCAAGGAACTCAGGACGCTTACGTCGGATGAAAATGGAGCCCAGCGGGTCGCCTTTACAGCGACCTGGACCAAAGCGCGAGCTTGGTTTCGAAAGAAGCTCGAAGAACTCCCGGTGGAGATCCATCCCGACCAAGCGGGGAACGTCTGGGCAACGTTGGCGGGAGGATCCGAGCAGGCACTTGTGATTGGTGGGCACATCGACTCGGTCCCGAACGGCGGTTGGCTGGACGGTTCTTTGAATCTGCTGGCAGGGCTGGAAGTTTTGCGCCGGATCAACAGCCAATATGAGGGCAAACCGCCGGTGTCCGTCCGTCTCGTCGATTGGGCTGATGAGGAGGGCGCCCGGTTCGGCATGAGCCTTTTCGGATCTTCAGCTTGCTCAGGTTACATCGATCTCGAGGAGGCCCGCCGACTGCAAGACAGGGACGGCATTGCCTTGATCGATGTCCTCGCCGAGCACGGAATCGATTTCGATCGTCTGAAGGATAGTGGCAAGGAACTGAAAAATGTGGGCGCTTACATCGAGCTGCACATCGAACAGGGACCGGTATTGCTCGATTTGGATTTGCCGCTCGGAGCCGTCCTCGGGACCTTTGGCGTCGAGAGACACGCGATCACATTTCGTGGTCAGGCCGCGCATTCCGGCAGCACTCCCATGAACAGACGTCGTGACGCCTTTCTGGCGGCGGCGAAGATGAGTCCCGAGATCTACCGGATTGCCAATCATCACGGCGGCGTTTGCACAATTGGGAACTGTGCGACTTTTCCTGGCATCGTCACCAGCGTGGTCGCGGAATGTCGGATCACTCTCGACCAACGCCACCTCGATCCTGACGCTCTTGCAAGCATGCTCGAGGAGGCCAGACATTCAAGCGAGCGATTCGCTGACGAGGGAGACGTGTCGGTTTCCTGGGAGCGCCTGATGCGGATCGAACCGATTCCCTTTGACCGCGCATTAGTATCCCTCTGCGAGGAGGCAATTCGTGAAACCTGCGGCACGGTTCACAGGATGCCATCGGGTCCGCTGCACGACGCCGCCGAAGTGGCGCGCGCCGGCATCCCTACCGTGATGATGTTTGTGCAAAGCCTCTATGGGCTCAGTCACAATAAGATTGAGGACACCAAAGAAGAACACATCGAAGCTGCCGTGATTGCTTTCGACAAACTGGCGGAGAAAGCGATGCAACTGATGGTGCGATTGGGCTCGCCTGCCGATGCGGAGGGGAAATAATATCCGCGCTGCCATAAATCCGAAAAATTTGTAGAGCGCGCTTGTGCCAAGCGCCTATCGATTTTGCTGGCCCTTGACAAAGCCCTACAACTCCCCAGTCGGCTAGATACCTTCTCATCCTCCCGTAAGCTCAAGGTGGTGCTCGGATACCTGGTTCCGCGAGCTTCTCGCTTGTTCAATCGTGCCAAACCGAGCGCAACAACCCTTAAGTCTTCCAGTGCTTTGCCGTGCCATTTAGGTTGGGATTTCGCGTGCTGACTCCATGGAGAAACAAATCGCAAAAGCTAAGTGAGACGTCGGTGGGGTCACCACTCAAAGCGTGGCTCGGGAAAAGCTCATTCGTAAGGAAGTAACTTCGCAGCATTCCGGTGAAAGCTCGTGCCGCGACGCTGGGATCAACCTTGCGAAATTTGCGTTCTTTGATGCCGCGGACGATCAATTGCTCGACCAAGGCAACAAACCTGCTGACAAACTGTTCATAGAAC
>DATDKN010000269.1:0-2184 GCA_036519995.1 Terrimicrobium sp.
AATCGCCTCTACGTCGTTGAGAATCACTACACGGGCACCGGCGGGCTTGCGGACCATCGTTATCGCTGCAAGGCCTCTCTGATTGGCGAATTCACTCGGCAGCTTGGCAGCCACCTGTCTGCTTCGGCCGGCGACGCGGGGCTGGCGTCGATTCTCGAGGTCTGTCCAAAGATGGACGCGACCTTCGATGAGGCCTGGCTCTCTGCGTGTGCCAACGATCTCCTGGCAAGCCGAGGACGGAGTATCGTCTTTGTCGGAGAACAGCAGCCCGTTTGGGTGCAGATTCTTGGCCATGCGATTAACCAGGCGCTTGGAAATATCGGCGCCACCATCCTTGGCGCGGCGACCGATGAGAAGCCGAGCGGCTCCATTGGCGACCTGAAAGCTGCGATCGAAGCCGGGTCGATAAAGACGCTCTTTGTTCTTGGTGGCAATCCCGCCTACAACGCACCGTCCGATTTGAATTTCTCCGACCTTCTCGGGAAGGTCTCGCAGTCGGTGCGCCTCGGGTTGTTCGAGGACGAGACATCAAAGCGTTGTCGCTGGCACGTTCCTGCTGCGCACTATCTGGAGATGTGGAGCGACGTGCGCGCTTACGACGGCACCTACTCGGTGGTGCAGCCGATGATCTTGCCGCTGTGGAACGGCGTCAGTGAATTGGAGATTCTCGCGCAGCTCGCGGGGCGACCGAAACCGCAAGGCCCCGTGCTCATTCAGGAAACTTTTGCGCAGACGTTTAATGCCGATCCGGAAAAATGGAATTCGGTCCTTCGAGTTGGCTTTGCTCCCGGCAGTGAATGGCCAGCGGCGCCCCTTTCATTTTCGGGAGGTCACGCAACAGCGGCAATAAAGGACATTAAGCCACTCGCCGAAGGCATCGAGCTAGTTTTTCTTCAGAGCAACAGCGTGGACGACGGCAGATACGCAAACAATTCGTGGCTCCAGGAAACTCCCGACTTTGAGACCAAGGTGACGTGGGACAACGTCGCGCTGGTTAGTCCCGCGACCGCCGAGAAGCTCGGCATCCGCGCCAACAATTTCGGTCCGATCTACCAGGTGGCCGAGCAAATGGGCAACAATATCGATTTCGACGTGGTTGCCGACCTCATCGAGATCAAGTCCCCCGGTGGAACTTCTGTCACGGCGGCCGCTTATGTCGCGCCCGGCCACGCCGAGGATTCGATTTCCCTGGCGCTGGGATATGGCCGCAGGGGTGTTTCGGCGCTCTTCGAAGGAGTTGGATTCAATGCGTATCCGCTCCGGTCGACCGATGCCGAGCGTTTCTTGACGGGAGTCCAGGTGAAGGTCACCAAAGAGCGGTATCCTCTGGCGCAAACACAGGAGCACCGGAGCATGGAGGGCCGAGACTTGTTCCGAGAGGGAACTCTCGAGCGCTACCAGCATGATCCCAAGTTTGCCCAAACTATGGGGATGGATAGCCACATCCCTCCAAACATCTCGCTCTACTCGCACCCGCAGCTGACGGCGAACGAGCAATGGGGAATGACCGTCGATTTGAATACGTGCTTTGGCTGCAACGCTTGCGTCGTTGCCTGCCAGGCAGAAAATAACGTTCCGGTCGTAGGCAAGGAGCAGGTTCGTCGAAACCGCGATATGGCTTGGATTCGTATTGACCGCTATTTTGCCGGCGAACCGGAGGATCCCGAGATGCTGGCGCAGACGATGCTGTGTCAACACTGCGAGAACGCGCCTTGCGAGACGGTGTGTCCGGTTAATGCCACCGTTCACAGCGAGGATGGCTTGAACCTCATGGCATACAACCGTTGTATCGGGACGCGGTATTGTTCGAATAATTGCCCTTGGAAGGTGCGCCGCTTTAATTACTTCGATTACAATCAAAGACCGCTTGATCAGTTGTATGCTGGCCCGTTAGCTCGGAAGGGCATGGCAGATAGCCTGCAAATGGCTAAGAACCCGAACGTCACCGTCCGGATGCGTGGCGTGATGGAGAAGTGCACCTTTTGCATTCAGCGCATTGAAGAGGCCAAGATTGCCCGTTTGGTGGAGGCAGGGCCCCGTAACAAGAATGACGTGCCGATTCGCGAGTTCAAGACGGCTTGCCAGCAAGCCTGCCCGAGCGACTCGCTTGTTTTCGGTAACATCCGAAACCCGCAAAGCCCCGTGTCGCGAACGCGCCAGGGCGATCGCGCCTATGTGATGCTG
>DATDKN010000270.1:0-2973 GCA_036519995.1 Terrimicrobium sp.
GCGCAGCTGGAGACATGCACGGTAGCGATGGAAGCCTGCTGTGGGGCACACCATCTTGGCCGGCAACTCGTAGCGCAGGGTCATGTTGTCCGGTTGATGTCCCCCGCGTATGTGAAACCTTATGTCAAGGCCCAGAAAAACGACGAACGCGATGCGGAAGCGATTGCGGAAGCAGCGACACGGCCGACCATGTGGTATGTAGAGATCAAGGGCGAGGCGCAGCTCGAAGTTCAGTCACTGCATCGCGTCCGCGGGCGCTTGGTCGCGGAGCGGACAGCGCTCATTAATCAGTTGCGTGCACTCATGCTGGAGCGTGGCATCGCTGTCGCCACTCCTCACGCATGTCCTCAATGAGCCGCCGAAGGCGTGGTCCAAGACCGTTGCGCTCGTCCGCCAATATCTCCGGCAAATACCGCGCGAGCTTGCATCGACCTCCCGCTTGATGCGTCACGGGGGGCACACTTACCCGAAGTTGAGATGACGCACTGGCCAGCGACGTTGCGGGCTCTGGCCGAAGCCGATGACCCCCGGCTTCCGAAGACAGCTTAGCGACGTCTCGGCCTTCGCCGGACCGAAGCCTTTGATGCGATGTATCCCGTCATCGCTGCAATCGACGCTTCACAGGCGCCTGCTTGTTGCCGCAATCGGCTCCGTGGGCCGCCACCCCCCTTGGCTGACGTTCATTGCTCATCAGCCTCACTGAAATCTTTGTAGTCTTTGGATCCCATCCTTGTTGGCAGTAAATAGCAACGCAGTACTTCAAATCTGCTTCTCCCTGGTAGTTGCTCTTGAAATGGACCTCATAAGATGAATGGTGAGAATCGTTTATGATTTTGAAGTAAGAGAATTGATAAGTTCCCTGCGAAGGAACTTTGGCTGCCTCGCCTGCTGCTGCATTCAAGCCAGCCTTAACACAACCAAAAGTCATGGCATCCAGGTCGCTCAAGCCGTCACTCGCAGGTGCGGTGCCCGCAACGGGAGCAGATTGTTCTTGTGGGGTGGGCACAGTCTGTGTGTCGGCGGCTTCAGTCTGCGCGTTGGACACAGTACTACAAGCGACTAGCGCTACTGCTGTAATTCCTGTGATGTTTTTCATTGCGCATCCAGCGAATTTGGCGTTGAAAAGCGCCTGTCCGCCATCCGACTCTTCTGGGTACAAGCCGATTTGCCCACCCGTCTTGATCTCAACTGTCACAGGGGCAAAGCATGTCATCACAGCGATTCCCCTTTCTCTCTCGTCCGTACCCGAACACTAATCCACGACGAGGCGGACCTGCAGTTACTCAGAGGCCGTACTGGACGACCTTGTTACTGAACGTTCCGACGTAGACTTTCCCGTTCGCCACCACCGGCGTGGAATATTTGGCGAAGTTGCCCATGTCGTTGGCAGGGTTCGCGTCGCTGTGAAACAGCTGCTTCATCTTGCCGTTGACAACCGTCGTGGCGTCGTACGCGACGAGCGCGCCGTGAACGACCTTGGAGTTGGCATTCCCCTGCACCGGGTACACGCACCAGACGACGCCTGTGCCTGGCGTCGTGCCGTTCGAGGAGAGGACGAGGCGTCCGCCAGGCATGCCGCCGGGCGGGGGCATGTTGCCCGACGCCACCTGCGTCCCTTCGCCGCGGAAAGAAGTGATGCGTTTGGTGGCGAAGTTGAAGTTGTACGCCTTGAGGCGCTCATTCTCACCCCAGACATACACAATCCCGCTCGTCGACCGCTCCATGTACACGGGGGTTCCGTGGATGTGATACGTCTTCCCGGTAGGTGTCTGAGTGAAGATGTTGCGATCGAGATTGACGATCGGCCAGTTCGGATCGGGGTTGCCGAATTGTGTCCTTGTGGCAAGGAGCGGTCACTTCTTCTCGATCTGCTCGCCCAGCCTGCGGTGGTGCTCCACGGCCTCGCTGGCGCCGAAGTCCTCCAGCTCGAAGACTTGGCGGATCTCGATCTCGCTCTCTCCCTCATGCGGATTTGGGCACCGCTTAATCCATTCGATCGCTTCTTCCTTTGACTTCACCTGGAGGATCCAGTAGCCGGCGACTAACTCCTTCGTTTCCGCGAATGGACCATCGATCACCGTGCGCTTGTCGCCAGAGAACCTGATGCGCGCGCCCTTAGAACTCGGCTGCAGCCCGTTGGCATCGAGCATCACGCCGGCCTTCATCATCTCCTCGTTGAACTTTGCCATGGCCGAGAGCAGCTCCTCCGACGGCATCTTGCCGGCCTCGGAGTCCTTGGTCGCCTTTACCATCACCATGAAGCGCATCGTGGTTTCTCCTCTTGGGTCTTCGGTTCGGGAGCCGGACACCAGCCCTAGCTCTAATGTCACGCGCGCTCAACCTCGCCGCCGCCAGGCTACGCCACATCGCCGGCACGGCATGGTCGACCAAGAGATATCTCAATATCGAGTTGCTGAAGGATCAGCAGATGAGAGGTGCCATCACCGCGTGAGCCAAGGCCGGGCGCCGCTCAGCCAAACCGAAAGTGCGAAAGATTCTGGACACTACCCTTTAGAAGCCCGCTGACGCGGTAAACGCGATCGCTGCCTCGAGGCCGATTTCACGTCGCCGCGTAACCCTGCTGTTACCTCAATAGAGAAAATGCCTCCTAAGTCCCTGAAAAATAAGGGATAGATATCTGTGTCTAGAAATCGGAGAAATCCGATTTGCTGGTGCTGGCCGAATCAGACGCCCCTAGCCACGGGCCTGCTGCCTCTCTGCCGCATCGGCGGGCCCAAGGCCGTCGGGTCCATGGGAGTCCGGCGGTCTTTTCGTATTGATGGCAACGCGATGCGTGAACGCAATGACGCCAGCTCGTTTCGATCCATGAAAATCGTCAGCGTGGCGAAGCGAAGCGCGAAGACGCATCTGTCTACCTAAACGTCCCGCAAATCTGACACAGAAAAATCTCTTGCGACGTTGGCAAGCAGGCGATAGCTGCGCTAATGGGGTCAGGCTAGATTCTCATCAGGT
>DATDKN010000271.1:0-5939 GCA_036519995.1 Terrimicrobium sp.
AAAACGTCCGCGCTATGTTCCAACGCGGAGTGGTTACGGAAATCGCCAAGATTTCAAAGATCGGTCCGACGGCGGGAATGGCGATCGGGTTGCGTGAAATCGAAGCGCTGCGACGTGACGCATTATCGGAGAGCCAATGCATTGAAGCGGTCACACTCGCAACCCGTCGCTATGCCAAAAGGCAATTGACCTGGTTTCGCAATCAGTTTATCTTCAAGCCTATCGATTTGACTGGCCTTCGCGATACGTCTGAGATCCCTCCTCCCGCCTTGGAATTCCTGGGTGCTGCATAATGCCGGACGCTCATCCGCAACTTCGAGAAAAGGCCATTCTTGTCGGGCTCGAACGCGAAGGGGTTAGCCGCTGGGACGTTGAGGATTCTTTGAGTGAGTTGCGTCAGCTCGCCGCCACTGCGGGTGCGCAAGTTGTCGACACGGTGGTCCAAAAGTTGGAAAAGCCAACCGCGCCATTTTACATCGGCAAAGGGAAAGCTGAAGAGGTCGCCCGGCGGTGCGGAGAAAAGCAGGTGACGTCGCTGATCTTCGATGACGAGCTGTCGCCTGCACAGGGACGCAATCTCGAACAATTGACGAGTCGAAAGGTCTTGGACCGAACGCAGCTCATCCTGGATATTTTCGCCCGTCGAGCGCGAACCAGGGAAGGCCGTCTGCAAATTGAGCTCGCGCAACTGCAGTATCTTCTCCCGCGCCTTACCAGGATGTGGACCCACCTGTCGCGTCAAACAGGAGGGATTGGAACACGCGGTCCCGGCGAGACACAACTCGAAGTTGATCGACGGCGCGTCCAAGAGCGCATTGCGCGTCTGGAACGCGACCTGCGAGGTGTCCGCAAGAACCGCACGGTCCAACGTGAGGGCCGGCTTCGCCGGAACTGGCCCGTGGCCTCACTGGTCGGATACACAAACGCCGGCAAATCGTCGCTTCTCAATAGTCTCACCGGAGCCGGAGTCGTCGCCGAGGATCGGCTTTTCGCGACACTCGACCCCACCACGCGACAACTCGTTCTCCCGAATCGGCAGAAGGTCTTGCTGACAGACACGGTTGGCTTTATCCGAAAACTTCCCCATACGGTGATCGAGTCGTTCAAGGCCACCCTGGAAGAGGTTCAGCTGGCAGACCTGCTCATTCACGTTGTCGATATCAGCCATCCTCAATATCGGGACCAAATGCTCGCGGTAGAGGAGACCGTTGCGGAACTCGGTGCCGACGGCAAGCAGACGGTGATCGTTTTCAACAAGATCGACCGGGTAGCGGATCGGGAGATAGTCAAGAGCCAGCTCCGCCACCATCCTGGCAGCGTCGCTATCTCGGCGCACACCGGAGAGGGTATGGACACGTTCTTTCAAGAGCTCGAAGTGCGGCTCGGTTCCTGGCGCTTGCGGGTTGAGTTTCAAATTCCCACTACCGAGTCGGCCTTGCTTGCGGAGGTGCACCGCGTCGGTCACGTCTTAAACATCACCTACGAAGGCGACCTGGCCGTGGTGACCGCACACGTGCCGCCAGAGCTGAAGTCCAAGCTGGCTCCCTATGAAAAGGACGGCGATCCTTATGCCTAGCACCCCAAACCGTGATTCCCCTCAGGTCCCATCTTCTAATCTTGTTGTCGCTTTGGTTGGGTGCGTGCGCCACCAAGGTAACCCCACAACGCAAGAAGACTTCTCTCTACGATCCCAAGCCGATCCACGTGCAAACCGGGATCGCCTCGTGGTATAGGGACCACCGCACCGCCAGCGGCGAGCGCTTCAATGTAAACGCCATGGCTGCGGCCCATCGCACGCTTCCGTTCGGATCGAAGGTGCGCGTAATCGACCTGAAAACGCGTCAGTCGGTGATCGTGCGGATCAACGATCGCGGGCCCTACATTCGAGGGCGTATCATCGATCTCACCGTCGGCGCAGCACGAGAACTTGGCACCTACCATCGCGGAATTGCCCGCGTGCGGATCGAGGTGCTTAGGGAAATCCCCGTCCTCGAAAAGCCGAACCTGCGCACCGCGGCATCCCCAACGAAACGCCAAAAAGCGGCACCGCCGAATCCCCTCGCTTTCCTGTTTGCCGAGCGATAACTTAACCGCTCGTGGCGAGAGATGTTTGCTCTCTCCAGCGAGTCTCTGGTTCCAGGTTGATCTCTTCGAGCTTCACCTTAAAACCACACGAGGCCATCAGGTAGGCAATCCCCTCACGACTTTCCATGGTCTCCTTTAAGCTGCGACCGAAGATCTCAACATATTCCTTGTAGCTGTCCAGAGCCAGGCGGCCTTCCGAAACATGCTTAGCAAGCTCTTCATCGTGATTCTCAATCAAATTAAACAACCCACGGCGCAGCCTGGCTCGCATGACCGGATCAACGACGAGCTTAAACGGATTAGCTGCAGGATCTGAAGCGCCGACGCGATCAACAACATCCAGCGTCAGCGTGGCTTGAGAGGTTTCAACAGATTTCTCGTTCATCCTGCCAATTCAATCCGGCGAACTGCGAAAGGCAAGTGAATGCAGAAAATTGTTCCCCCGTAATTCTTCCCGGTGCTTCACGATGCCGCCCGGGACCTTTCGTCAACGAGGAGGGGAACGATCTGCCGCGTGAAATTGACATAACTGTTGACTGGTCCTGCGGGATGCTAACATTGGACAGTCATGCGCCTTTCGCACAAGCTCAAGAAGCTGATCAATCGCGATGCTTACGATAGCGCCCAAGCCACGCTCTTGAGGCTGTCATATCCGCTCGATCCAAAGCCGTTCATCGACGCGATCGATCGCGATGGGTTTAACGCGATCAAGGAGCGTTACTTCAACCCACAAGATAGCGTCTCGCCAAAGAAGTATCTCAATCTAGAGAATTGGATGCGCACAAATGTGAAGCGCGTGCGTGATCTGCGCATCCGCAAGGCTCCTCCGCGCTTACGTATTCTGGACATCGGCTGCGGCTCGGGATATTTCCTGCACATCACCAAGTGCCTCGGTCATGATGTGCTTGGCATGGACCTGGACAACGAACCGATTTTTCGCGAGACGATTGCGCTGCTCGGTCTCAAACGCATCATCCACCGGATCGGGGCTTACCAACGACTCCCGGATACCGGAGCGCCCTTCGATCTGATCACCGCCCATATGACTCGATTCAACTGGCACGAGGATGAAACCCCTTGGGGAAGTGCTGAATGGGAATTCTTCCTCAACGATCTCGCCTCGCGTCTCACATCACGTGGCCGTGTGCAATTCGATCTGAATGCTCTGCCAGATGGTCGCCACATGGAAGCCGATCTCAGGGAATTCTTCCTTGCCAAGGGAGCACGCATTGATCGTCGGCGAATCCATCTGCAAGCTCCACTCGCGAAACAACGCACAAACTTGGCCGCCTAAAGAGCACGCACGCGTAAACTTCGGACGAGTGGTCGAGAGGAGGCAGGATGGATCTCAATCTCAAGATCGCCGGCGTTCATCATGTGGCGATCATTTGCTCAAACTACGAGGAGTCTCGGCGCTTCTATAGCGAGATCCTCGGTCTGGCGATTGTTTCGGAGACGTATCGGGCAGATCGCGGTTCCTACAAGATCGACCTGGCACTTCCCGACGGTCGCCAAATCGAGCTGTTTTCATTTCCACAGCCGCCCCCGCGCGCTTCATATCCGGAAGCGTGTGGATTGCGCCATCTCGCGTTCGCTGTCGGCGATCTTGACCATGCGGTGAACGCTCTTGCGGCGCGGGGAATTGCTCTCGAAGAGGTGCGCATTGATGTGCTCACCGGAAAACGCTTCACGTTCTTTGCAGATCCCGATGGACTCCCTCTCGAACTCTACGAGGAGCGTGGCTGAGAGGATTTCTCAAGAGGATCTCGCTTACGGCAAAATCAGAAAATTATAGGGCCCAACCAGCCCCGTCGTAAGGGCGCTACAAAATTTTCGAATTGTGGCGAGGTCGAGCGCGATTCTGTAGCGACCCCAGGGACGCCGCCGCTCGTCTCCACGAATTTAGAAGTGAATCGCGTGGCCGTGGGAGGCATGGGCGGCCTCGTGAACGGCTTCGCTCAGAGTGGGGTGCGCGTGAATGGTGGCGGTGATTTCCTCGTAGGTTGCTTCCAACGAAATCGCCAAGCCCAGTTCGGCGATCATTTCTGTCGCGTCGGCGCCGATGATGTGGGCGCCGAGGATTTCGCCATGTGGCTCGCCAACGATGAGTTTTACGAAACCGTCTGGCTCCCCAACCGCTAGAGCTTTGCCGCTCGCCAAAAATGGGAACTTGCCCACCCGATACTTGAGGCCCTTCTCCTTGGCCGCCCGTTCGGTAAGTCCCACGCTCGCGACCTGCGGCTGGCAATAGGTACAGCCGGGAAATGCCTCTACTTTCCGGGGCTTCGTGATACCGAACATTCCTTCGACAGCTTGAACGGCCTCAAAGCTGGCCACGTGGGCGAGCCAGGGCGGACCGATGATGTCTCCCGCAGCATAGACTCCCTTTAGGCTTGTTTCGTAGTTTTCGTTCGTCTTGAGCCAACCCTTTGGATCGGTTTCAAGTTTAGCGCCCGCCGGAAGAAGGGGACTGACTCCAATTGCCACCAACGCCATGCTGGCCTCGACCGTCTCCGAGCTCTTGCCCGAGAGCGTCAGCTTCACGCCCTGATTAGTCGCTTCAGCTTTCTCCACCTTGGTGCCCGCGAGAATCTTGAGCCCCTGCTTGGTAAGAGATTTCTCCAGAGCGACGCTGACCTCGGTATCTTCCACAGGAAGAACGTTCGGCAACATTTCTATGACCGTCACCTTGGTGCCGAAGGCGTTGAAGAAGTAAGCAAATTCGATTCCGATAGCGCCAGCTCCGATCACAATGATATCCTTGGGCTGCTCGGGCAACACCATCGCCTGTTTGCTGCCGATGACGGTGGTATCGTTGAAAGGAAATCCTGGCATCTCTCGGCTCACGACGCCGGTCGCGATCAGAATATTCTTGCCCTTGCTCTCCTTCTTCTTCCCGTCCTTGTCAGTCACCTCAACCACACCGGCCTTGGGAATGGCGGCAGTCCCGCGCAGGTAATCGACCTTGTTCTTCTTGAAGAGCATCTCGACGCCACCGGCGAGCTTGTCGGCAACCTTCCGGCTGCGACCGATGATCTTGTCCCATTCGAACTTCACTCCATCGAGCTTCAGGCCGAAATCGCCCGCATGGTGGGTCAGCAGTTGGTAAACCTCCGCATTCTTGAGGAGAGATTTTGTGGGAATACAACCCCAGTTCAGACACGTTCCGCCCGCCCGATCCATCTCCACGCAGGCCACCTTTTTGCCAAGTTGCCCGGCGCGAATTGCCCCCACGTATCCGGCTGGTCCGCCGCCAACAACAATCAAATCATAATCGGCCATAACATCATTCTAGTGTTCCGACAGATTGATCAGAATTCCGCCGCCAGGGCAAACGAATCTGTTCCGGCGCAAGCGGTTGGTCCTGCCCATGCTGGCGCTTGCGCGCGGCACGAACTAATCACGGCGCGCCTAGGACGCCGAGGGACTTGCTTGCTGCGCTTTGCGAATCGCTTCTTTGATGCGTTCGACCCGGTTGTCCGGATCGGGGTGCGTGCTGAGAAACTCAGGCGGCGCGCGCCCGGCCGCGGCTTTCTTGAGCACTTCCATGACGCGAATGAGCGCGTTCGGATCGTAGCCGGCGCGGATCATAAAGCGAACGCCCAATTGGTCAGACTCGAGTTCGTCCCCGCGACCGTAAGCCGTGTTCTTTAACTGGCTGACGAACTGCGCAATCTGGCCCGCGGTCATCCCATAGTCGGCTCCTCCGGCCATGACCACGGCGTTCACCAACCCCTGACTAAGCTGAGCCTTAGCCATCTGCTCATTCGAGTGGCGCCCGACGACATGCCCGATTTCGTGTCCGAGGACGCCCGCCACTTCGTCCTCGCTGTCCAGCAATCTCAGCAACCCAA
>DATDKN010000272.1:0-4669 GCA_036519995.1 Terrimicrobium sp.
TTCATTTTAACGGGAGACCGTAAAGAAGCTAGCTAAACGTCGCTTATTCCACCGAGGAGTCCTGCACAAGTAAGTGTCTGGGCACACTTAGTCCAGACTCAATAGCTTAATGTTGGCACCTGCTCTGCTGCGAAAGGCGAGATTGTCTCTAGGGGCTTCATGGCACGAGAAAAGCAGAGACTATATCCGGGCAAAGCAACCATGCTGCTAGTTGTCCGCGTTTTCCTGTTTCTGGATGTCGCGCTTGCTTGTTTCGTCGCCGCGCAATTTTTGCAGCTCCGATAATCAGGGGCGTGTCAATTTCACGACAGACAATACTGGAGGCCTCTATTCTTCTGAGTGGCTTGGTAAACGCGCCGCTGGCTGGCTGCGTGAGGTCTTGCGAGTTCGTCAAGTTGCAGGTTTCCTCGTCCGAGATAATCCGCAACGTCCAGATGAACCTCCGTCACGCGCCTGTCCAGCTTCGGACGTAGTTGTGAACTATCCGAAAAACTGGCATTTATCTTGCTGTCTTTGCCCAGTATGAAAATTTTTACCGCTGCACTTTGTGTCTTTGACGTGATGATCGTCGCTTATGATCTGCAGCAGATTGCTTCCTGGGCGTCACTCTGGACCTAGAGAAAGGTTCTCGCTGTGATTTCTCGTGCCAGCGCTTACGCGTTCCCCGGGAAACGGCGAAATCTGTGTCACTGAATGGTCGCTCCGACCCAGGGAATTCTGACGGACACCCAAGCCTTGACGGCATTCTCGACTAGCCGGCCGGCATTAAGCAGCTCGGCCTCGCTCAGGGGTGGACCGATCAACTGCAGACTCGTTACCGGAACGCCTTCATACAAAAGCGGCATCGGCATAGCCATGGCCGGATTGCGGCCGAAACTTACGTAGCGAAGAGGGACGGGCAGCGCCAAGGCGGGATTTCCCGCGAGATTTACGGGCACCGTATTCTGCAGCGCGAGCATGCGAGCTTCAAAGAGGCCAGCCTTCCAAAATTTCGGCATCGGGATCACCGCGTCCTGCAACGTGGGCAAAGCAATAAAGTCTACTTTCGTGAAGACGCTACGCAGGCTCCCTTGCCAGGCGGCTCGTCGGGCAAGCGCCTGTCGATACGCCGATGGATAGCTGATGTTGCCGGCGAAGATGGCCAACTTCGTCCGGGCTGTCACGCCCGAGGTAGCTCGAAAATCCTTATCACTGAGCCACACGCCGGCAGCGGCGACCACGTTACCGTCTCTTTTTGCTTGCTCCCACTTCTTACGAAAGTCTTCGTCCAAAGGGACGACCTGGAAGCCCGCCTTCGCGAGCGCTTTATCGATGGCGGCATCGACTCTCGGCTCGGTGCCTTTCAGATAGAGCCGTCCGACGCGGATATCGGCGCCAAAAGGTTTGGCGGCTTGGGCGGCGGCAAACCTGGCGTCAAATCCTCTTTGCAAGAGGTCCATCCCTTGGGCAGTGCTGGCAATGTCCCTGCCCATCGGGCCAACAGTATCGAGGTGATCAGGTTCAATGGGAACCACGCCTTCGATGGGAACGAGCCCATGAGTGGTCTTCAAGCCAACGATGCCGCAGCAAGCAGCGGGCACGCGGATCGAGCCGGCCGTGTCGGTCGCGAAGGCGATGTCGGCCATTCCGCTAGCCACCGCAACGGCGGAGCCGCACGAGGAACCGCCCGGAATCAGAGCCCGCATGAAGTTGAATGGATTTCTGGGCGTTCCGAAATAGTCGTTCAAGCCTGACGGGGCGACTGCGAATTCTGTCAGGTTCGCCTTGCCCACAATGGGCACGCCTCTCTCTCGGGCGATCGCCAGGCACGCAGCATCCTTCTTTGCGGGCGCACGCGTCTTGGCAAAATACTCCGAGCCGGCCGTCGTGACCACGCCTTCCATGTCGATGTTGTCTTTGATCGCCAACTTGAGCTGCCGGTTATCGGATTTCGCGGGCCAGTGCGTAATGAAGGCGCGATTGCCGGGCAAGAGAGCGTTGACACGCGGCACGACCGAGCAACCGCTCAGGAGAAGCAAGCAAAGAAGCGGTAGGGGAACGAATTCGTGGGTGAGGCGGCGAAGCTTCTTCACGAACTTGGAGGATGAATGATGAGCGCCGCACAGCCTTTCCCAAGTTCTAGCAATCCCCTTGCCGCGGGATCCCCCCAGTGAAGGCAGGTCGGCAACAACTTCCAATATTTCCGTCGCGAGAATGTGTGTGCGCAAAGTCTGACGACCATTCCACGGAATGCCTCGATGTCCATTTGGGCTTGAATTGGAAATCACATCGACAACTACTTTCGCTCGATGAGCGAATCAGACCCTTACGAGCCGATTCCTTACGTCAAGATCAAACACCCTGAATGGACGAAGAACGCCGTGATCTACCAGATTAATACGCGTCAGTTCACGGAAGAGGGCACCGTGGCAGCCGCTGAAGCACACCTCCCAAGGCTAAAAGATCTCGGGGCAGATATTCTCTGGTTGATGCCAATTCACGAGATCGGTCAAAAGCACCGTAAGGGCAGCCTGGGAAGTCCCTACGCCGTCAAGGACTATTACAGCGTCAACCCGCATCTAGGCACACTCGCCGATCTCAAGCACTTCGTCGCTGCCGCGCACGAACTGGGAATGTACGTTATCCTCGATTGGGTCGCCAATCATACCGCATGGGATAACAACCTCGTGAGCGAACACCCGGAGTGGTATGCGCGCGATTGGAAAGGCGACTTTTGCCCAACCCCTTGGTGGGACTGGCCCGATATCATCGACCTTGACTACCAGCATAGCGCCTTGCGCGAGTACATGACTAAGGCGATGAAATATTGGGTTTCCGAGGTCGACATCGACGGCTACAGGTGCGACGTGGCGGGCTTTGTTCCAACGGATTTTTGGAACAACGTGCGAAGAGAACTCGACGCTATTAAACCAGTCTTCATGCTCGCTGAGTGGGAGTCCCGCGACCTGCACGCTGAAGCTTTTGACATGACCTACGCGTGGAGTTGGAACGAGGCTGTTCACCGCATCGCCATGCATCAGGCGAACCTGAACGGGCTTTTCGTCTTTTACTCGTGGAATCAAAAAGCTTTTCCCGAGGACAGCATGCGGATGACCTTTGTCAGCAATCACGACAAGAACGCCTGGGAAGGAACCGAGTTCGAGCAGTTTGGAGATGGCCTGAAAACCGCGATGGTCCTCTCTGTGATTGGCGAAGGCATGCCCCTGGTTTACAACGGCCAGGAAGCAGGCAACTTCAAGCGACTGGAATTCTTCGAGCGAGATCCAATCGAGTGGAGATCCCATCCAAATGGCGAACTCTACAAGAGTCTCTTCGCACTGAAAAAGGCTAATACCGCACTCTGGAACGCCCGATGGGGAGCGAGAATGATCAATGTTCCGAACAGCGCTCCGCTCGAGGTGTTGAGTTTTGTTCGCCAAAATGACCGCGACAAGGTCTTTGCGGTGCTCAATTTCTCCGCGCAACGCCAAAGGGTCGCGTTTCAGGAGCGCCTCTACTGCGGAAAATATCTCGACTATTTTGCCGAACGACCCGTGGAGTTGGGCGAGTCCTTCCGACTAACCCTCGAACCGTGGGATTATCGTGTCTTTGTCCAATCAGCCAGCCACGCCTCGCCTTCGCACGTTTCTTAGTCATACTCGAGCAACTGCGAAGCTGCTTGGAGGTCGATATCGGGAACGTCCTAGGATCCGACGGCACTCTAAGCTAATACCTTAGCCTAGGCTGCATCCACTTTATCGAGAGCCTTTCCGTCCTAAGTTTCATTTCACGCCAGAGCGAAACTGGATGAACGATCCGAACGGGATGGTCTATCATCAGGGAGAATACCACCTGTTCTATCAATACAATCCCTTTGGCGACAAATGGGGCCATATGAGTTGGGGACATGCTATCAGCAGGGACTTGGTTCATTGGCACCACTTCCTGTTGCCTTAGCAGAGGAGGGGGACCTCAGGGTTTACTCAGGTTTTGCGGTCGTCGATTTTGCAAACTCGAGCGGTTTCGGAACAGGCGGCCCTCCCCTGGTCGCCATCTACACGGGACATCGCGAAGAGAGCAGCGCCAGGCAGCGGGTGGAAGATCAAAGATTGGCTTACAGCAATGACCGTGGGCGAACGTGGACACACACCCTGGTAATCCGGTCCTTGGATATCGGCCTGCCCGATTTTCGCGATCCGAAGGTCTTCTGGCACGAGCAGACGAAGCGCTGGATCATGGCCGTAGTCCTCCCTATGGCTAAAAAAGATCGGGCTCTACGCTTCGGTGGATCTCAACGCCGGGCGCCACTCAGCGAATTCGGCCCGGCAGGGGCCTGGCGGGATCCAACTATTTGGGAATGTCCGGACTTGTTTTCACTCAAAGTCGAGGGAGAGCCGGACGGAAGGAAGTGGGTGCTTATCGTCAACATCAACTCAGGTGCTCCCGCAGGGGGTTCTGGAACCCAATATTTTGTCGGCGAGTTTGACGGAACCCAGTTCGTTTGCGGTCCGGACGGGTCCGGCGAGGCTGCGGTCTGGCTCGACCACGGCAGCGATTTTTACGCCGGTGTCACGTGATCAGACGTTCCCGAGTCCGATAGACGGCGCATTCTCCTCGCGTGGATGAGCAACTGGGCATATACGCTCGACGTGCCACCAGCCCTTGGCGCAGCGCGATGACCATTCCTCGG
>DATDKN010000273.1:0-4828 GCA_036519995.1 Terrimicrobium sp.
TCCACGCATTTCCGGCAGCAGCATCAACCCAGTGAAGGCGACACGAGGTATGCTCGCCTCTATGCGGAACAGGCGGCGGAGACGATCGAGCGCCAGCGAGCACTGACCGCACAAGGCGAACGCGATCTGCGCCTCCGCCAGTTGATCGGCGGCTTGAACGAACTCGGACTCTTCATGCTCGATCCCGCGGGGAAAGTTGTTAGTTGGAACAAGGGTGCAGAGCGCATCGTGGGATGGGACGCGCCGGAAATTCTCGGCAAGCACTTTTCCCTTTTGTTCGAGATGCAAGAACGCGACGCTGAAAAATCCGGCGAGGCATTGCGGCGCGCGGTGACTGAGGGCCGGTTTGAAGACTGGGTGAGCCGAGTCCGAAAGGATGGGGGGCGTTATTGGTCGAACCTTATCCTTACTCCACTGAACGACAATGCTGGAGATCTGCAAGGTTTTGCCGGAGCGATTCGAGATGTCACCGAACAGAAAAAAGCCGAAGATGAAT
Source organism: Terrimicrobium sp. (assembly GCA_036519995.1). Lineage (GTDB taxonomy): Bacteria > Verrucomicrobiota > Verrucomicrobiia > Chthoniobacterales > Terrimicrobiaceae > DASTFP01. The sequence continues at coordinate 497 of DATDKN010000273.1, forward strand.
TACGATTGAGCGAGGCCTATCTGGCCGAAGCTGAAAAGCTCAGCCACACCGGCAGCTGGGGGTGGAATGTGGAGAGCGGCGAGGTTTACTGGTCCCAGGAAACCTTCCGGATCTTCGGCGTTAATCCTGGCGACGTGAAACCATCCTATCAGCTCTTTCTGCAGTTCGTGCATCCAGAGGATAGGGCCCTCGTCGAGCAAACGCTTGAGAAGGCGAAGAGTGAAAAGAGCGATTTCAAGGTTGAGTTTCGCATCATCCTCCCGAATGGATCGACCAGGGATCTACGAAGCATCGGTCATCCGGTCCTGGAGAAGTCTCTGCTGGCGGAATTTTCCGGCGCGATAATCGATATCACCGACCAGAGGATTACGGAGAAAATCTTCCGCAACGTCCAGGCAGAGTTCGCGCGAGTGGCGAGCCTGACGATCAAGGAGTATGCGTCCTCCATCGCGCGGGAAATCGATGAATCGCTCGAGGCAATCGCAAAGAATGGGGATTTCTGCTTTCGCCTGGCGGAGGCAACGCGTGCGCTACCTTTTGAGTCTCGCGAGCCCCTCTTGAACATCGTCAAAGATGCCACCCACGCCAAGGAAATCCTCGCGCGCGCCCGGGAAGGTGCTGGACAATCGAGTCGAGAGCTTATTGCCTTGGATCCCGGAGATCTGGTGCTTGATGTTTTGGCACTTGCCAGCCGCGATCTGCGGCAACACAGAATCACCGTCCAAACTGAATTTGCGGAGGATTTGCCGAATGTTTCCGGTGATCGCGTCGAGTTGCAGCAGGCACTCTTCAACGTGATCACCAACGCGATCGAAGCGATGACGGTAGAGACCGGCGACAAGCGCATTCTGACGATCAGAACAGCTCGAGATACCCTCGACGGTAAAGCGGCAATCCGAATCGAATTGGAGGATAGTGGCGCTGGATTTGATCCCGCGGAAAAAGATCGATTGTTTGATCCGTTTTATTCCACCAAGCCAAAGAGCATGGGAATGGGACTGCGAATCAGTCGCTCAATCGTGGAGGCGCACGGCGGCCGCCTTTCGGCATCAGCCAATCCAGGTTCCGGCGCTACTTTTGCATGCGTTCTTCCAGCGGCGGTGGGATGAGACTTTGATCGTAGCGACCGTGCCCCGCCAGGGCGCGCCGAGGTGGGCTCGCGATCGAGGGCTACAATAACGCTATTGGAGAGGATCCTGTTGATTTGTGTGCTTCCGAGAATCAGGCGATGGCTTCTTTGAGCGTTGCGTCACAGCTGGAGCCCTCCTTGATTCGAGCGTTTGCGACACTAAGATAATGGCTTGGCAGACTTCAATGTAATGGTGCCGTTGTCGAGGTCGGTTGACCGCATCGAGCCTCTGGCAATTCGCCTCTTCTAAGCATAGACTTGAGACAATATGAGCGAAGAAGGATCAAACGAAATGGATAAGACTCCCGGGATATTCAGCTGGAACGAACTGATGACCCGCGATGCGGCGGCAAGTGCGAAGTTTTATACCGCGCTGTTTGGCTGGTCGCGTGAGGAGGTGGACATGCAGGGTTACACCTACAGCATGTTTAAATCTGGCGATCGCGCGGTTTGCGGGATGTTCACGCTTCCACCGGACGCGGAATCGATGCCCGTCATGTGGATGCCTTACGTGACCGTCGAAGACCTCGAAGCCTCGGTGGCTCGCGCCAAAGAGCTCGGCGCCACAGTTCACAAGGAAATTACTACGATTCAGGTGGGAAGATTCGCCATCCTTGCTGACCCGCAAGGAGCAGTCATCGGCCTCTGGCAATTTACGAGCTGAAACGTCGGAACCTGCAAGTTCAGCTCCGGCTTGTCGGAAGAGGCTGTGGATGACGGCGCGCGCCCACGCCCCCATCATCAGGATCGTAGGCGATTGCAAAAATTCTTTCGGAGACCTGATCGGATCCGGCAATTTGGACGCGCGCGTCCCCGAAACGGCTTCGGGACAAAGCCAGATTAAGAATTCTGGCTGGAAATAGAGGAATCTGAAAGAGTGAAAAAATCATGAAGTATCGAGTGCTCGGCAGAACAGAACTTAAGGTCTCCGAGATTGGCTTTGGTGCTTGGGGGATTGGCAAGAGCGGCTGGATTGGCGCTTCGGACGATGAATCCCTCAAAGCACTCAACCGGTCAATCGACCTAGGAGTGAACTTTATCGACACGGCGTTGGGATATGGTGACGGCCACAGCGAACAGCTGGTGGGACAGCTGGTCAGACGGCGGTCGGAGACGATCTACGTGGCTACGAAGATTCCTCCCAAGAACGAAGTGTGGCCCGCCAGGGCCGGCACTGCCGTGGCGGAGACCTTCCCGGCCGATCATGTGATTAAGTGCACCGAGAAGAGTCTCAAAAATCTTGGCTTGGGAACTATCGACCTGCAGCAGTTCCACGTCTGGTCCGACGAATGGGTCGACCAGGGAGACTGGCTCGACGCCATTCAGAAGCTCAAGGATCAGGGCAAGATCAAGTTTTTCGGAGTTTCGATAAACGACTATCAACCGGGAAACGCCATCAAGCTGATCGAGACCGGCGCCCTCGACACGGTCCAGGTCATCTACAATATTTTCGAGCAAAACCCGGAAGAGAAGCTCTTCCCCGCCTGCCAACGTCATAATATCGGCGTGATTGTCCGTGTGGCGCTCGATGAGGGAGGCTTGACCGGCAAGATCACCCCTGAGGTGATCTTTGCAGCCGACGACTTTCGCAGCAACTATTTTCGAGGTGATCGAAAGCAGCAGGTCTACGAACGTGTCTCGCGGATTACTTCCGATCTCGGGATCACCCTGGACGACATGCCAGAAACGGCTCTGCGATACACGCTCAGCCATCCTGCCGTTTCAACGGTCATTCCCGGGATGCGTAGCGTGCGAAATGTGGAACGGAACTGCCAGATCGGTGATGGGCGAGCCCTTCCTCAGAAGACACTGGAAAAGCTGAAAGCCCACCGTTGGGACCGCAATTTCTATCAATAGGGCCTTCTCTTCGTGTGTAGGAGCCAGTCTCTGAACGACGAGTTGTAGGGGCGCTTGTCTCTAGCGACCAGCGAAAATCGACAGGCGCTTGGCACAAGCGCCTTCACAAGTTCTTTTTGATTCATTGTCAGGCGCACCCCCCTGCAAAGACCCCTGCAACTCAGCTCTGCGTGTCGCACGCGAGCTGCCGACCGTGAAGGACTATCGCGTGGGGTGATCGAAAAGTAACTTGCATAATGAAAGTAAAAATGTAGCCTAGGCGTATGCAGGCGATCGGCGACCAGGCGCTGACGATAAATCTCATGTTTGGCCTGCTGGTCTTTGCGGCAGCGGCGAAGATCTATGTGCTTCCGAAGCTGAACGACTGGAGACCTGAGGCCGTTCTGGTCCCGATCTTGTTACTTCATTCGCAGCGCCATCTCGGTCTGATGTTTTTAGCGAGCGGCGCGGTCTATCCCGGGATGCCTGCGCAATTTGCCTGGCCGGCAGCAATCGGTGATTTCATCGCCGCTCTTCTGGCATTTCTGGCGATTCCGCTAACTCTTCGTGATTTCCAGTCCGCCAAGGCGATGCTCTGGGGATTCAATATTTTTGGGACCCTGGACTTGGTGACGGCGATTGTGCTCGCGAACCTTTTCGATGCGCGCGTTTACATGGGCGCGGCCTATTGGATTCCGTCCTTCTGGGTTCCTGCCTTGCTCGTGACGCACTACATCGGGTTCCGGATCCTCGCTGGAGAGCGAGCTCGCGGAGCGCGAACCGAGATTGCGCCAGACGGGCAGCAGCTGGAGGGCTGAGGTTTGTGCCGGTAAGAAGGACAAACGCCGCTGGCGATTGGTGAGTCTTTGCAGCAGGCGCAGATTGGTCCATAATGCCGACGATATGAAACACCCTGTCGTCGTCACCGGATCGGTCCTCCTATGTCTGATGATCATTATCAGCGCAGCGCTTATTGGACTCATCGCTCTGAATGGGAGCCGGCTGGAAGAATCCAGCCTACCTTACGATGAGTGAGCAGACCGTGTGCGGATAGAGATACTATCTTCCTGTCTGCGCACCTCGCGGCTCGGCTTTGACATGCGCGGCTCTTGAGCTTGCGCGGCCGAAACTGACCCGCGACCTCTGCGGAGATGATTGTCGAAAAGCTGTCCGGTTACGGGCAGCTAATGCGCGATGGCTTCGACGAAAGCGGTAGAGTCGGCCACCGCTCCGAAGACTCCTCCTTGCATCTTGACCATTTTCAGCGCTGCCGCATGGTTGCCCGGGTCGGTGGCGGCGGTGCAATCGGAGAGGATGAGGCATTCGTAACCACGATCATTCGCCTCTCGCATGGTGGTATGCACACA
>DATDKN010000274.1:0-3678 GCA_036519995.1 Terrimicrobium sp.
AGATCTTCGAGGGTAGTTGGCATGGGTTGCGTCTATCAAAGCTCCCTGGCATTTTCCAGTTCGTAATTGCAATCACTTAGACCTACCCGTCGACCACCACCCGCGGCGCGATCGGCGAGGCGATGGGATCATCTGAAGCCGAGGTTCTCGAGCTTCCGTATTTAGGCGAGGGTGGAAACAGTCGTAATGGAATCAAACTGAGCAGCCACACACTTCGGAAGATAGGTTTGAGCCAGGAGGAAATTGCGCTTGCTCTGGTTCGAGCAAGGCGGCACTCTCGCGACGAGCTTCTGAAGGCCCTCTATGGTCGCCCGAATACATGCTGATGGCGGTGACCGCAGTGTCCCAGCTCTCGTCCTCAAAGGCATCGTCAAGTCATTTCCGGGGGTGCGCGCGCTGCGCGGTGTATCGTTTGATGTCTTTCCTGGAGAGGTCCACGCGCTCTTGGGAGAGAACGGTGCTGGCAAATCGACTCTCATTAAAATCCTTTCGGGGGTGCACTCTCCAGACGAAGGAGAGGTTCGGGTGAGAGGCAAGGTTGTTCATTTTACCGAGCCTGGTCAGGCGCAGCACGCTGGGATCGCCACGATCTATCAAGAGTTCAGCCTTTATCCAGAGTTGAGTGTCGCAGAGAACATCTTCTCGGGGCATATACCTCGAAGGTTTGGAGGCTTCGCGTTGGATTGGGGTAGTGCCGAACGCGAAGCAGCGAAGTTGCTAGAGTCCCTCGACGCCAGTGACATCGACGTCCGCACGCGCACCGGCACATTATCTGTCGGAAATCGGCAGCGTGTGGAGATCGCCAAGGCGCTGTCTCTTAAGGCGCGCGTGCTCATACTGGACGAGCCGACCGCCGTGCTCACACAGCACGACGTTGAGCGTCTCTTTGCAATTGTGCGCAACCTTCGCTCGAACGGTGTGGCGATCATCTATATTAGCCACCGCCTCGATGAGATCTTCGCACTGGCGGATCGCGTGACGGTTCTTCGCGACGGGCAATGGGTGGCCACGCAGAAGGCGAGTGAAATAACCGAGGCAGAACTCATCCGCCAGATGGTTGGACGTGCCCTGGAAGAGGAGCCAATCGTTCATGACCAACCGGTGTTGACCGCGGCGGAGCGCGACAAACCGCCGGCGCTTCGAGCAAGTAGCCTTTCGCGCAGCCCTCTGCTACGAGATGCTAGCCTTAGTTTGCACGCAGGCGAAATTGTCGGTTTGGCCGGGCTGATCGGCTCCGGCCGTTCTGAACTAGCTCAAGCGATCTTTGGGACTTTGCCACCCGAGTCCGGAACTATCGAAATTGAGGGCCGGTCGGTAAATATCAGGGGTCCCGAGGACGCGATTAGACTCGGAATCGCCTATGTGCCGGAGGATCGCGGCAGGCAAGGTCTGATTACCGCTATGAATGTCGGTCAAAATGTCTCCATGACCCGGCTGAAACAGCTTACCCGCGGGCCGTTCCTGGATTTCAAGGCGGAGAAGACACTTGCAGAAGATTACGTCGCGCGGCTGCGAATCAAGACACCGAATGTTCGGGAAACCGTTCGTAACCTTTCGGGCGGAAATCAACAAAAGATTGTCGTGGCCAAATGGCTTGCCACAAAGCCACGCATTCTCATTGTAGACGAGCCCACTCGCGGAATAGATGTCGGCGCTCGTGCCGAAATTCACCGACTGATCGTTTCCCTCGCGAGAGACGAAGGTCTCGCAGTAGTGGTGATCTCCAGCGATATGCAGGAAGTATTGCGGCTTGCCGATCGCATTCTGGTGATGCACGAGGGGCGCGTCACTGGAGAATTTACGCGAGCCAACGCCACCCAAGAGTCAGTCCTTACGGCTGCCCTCGGAAATCGGGGCACCGATAATAGCAACCCGACTCCTACGCAGCTATGAGTGTTGCTGCCCCTCCGCAGGACCCAGCATCGCCGAGAGGGACTCTCTCCGGGCACAATCCATGGGCGACCTATCTCGATCGCCAGGAGGCGGTTCTTGCCATTGCGGCTCTGGTTGTTGTTACCGGTGTCAGCCTGGTAAATCCGGGCTTCTTTAGCGCGGACAATTTCGTCGATATCCTCCAGAAATGCGCCTACATCGCGATTGCCGCCATAGGAACGACGCTCGTTATTTTGTGCGGACACATTGACATTTCCATCGGCGCTGCGGTGGGATTGTGTGCGACAGTTGCCGGAAAACTGGCGGTGGCCAACGTCCCGTTGCCGGTCGTTTTCCTCACGACAATTCTCGTCGGGGGATTGATCGGCTTGATCAATGGCTTGCTTGTTTCCTACGTGCGTATTCCGGCGATTGTCGTGACGCTTGGCACTGCGAGCATTCTCAAAGGCGGGTTGATCCTGGTCACCGGCGGTCGCTGGATTTATGGCCTCCCGCAAGGATTTGATTTAAGCCATCAGACGTGGTTTGGCGTTCCCGTGCCAATTTTTGCCCTTATAGTTTTCGGGATCGGATTCTCAGTTTGGCTGCGATACACATCAGCCGGGCGAAAAATCTATGCGGTCGGCGGAAATGCTGAAGCTGCACGCCTCTCTGGAATTTCTGAGCGCCACGTAACCCTTGGTGTTTTTGCCCTTAATGGGCTCCTCGTGGGTGTTGCCGCGGTGCTGTATGCGACCAATTTTTCATCGATTCAAGCCAGTGTAGCATCGGGACTCGAGTTGACCGTGATCACGGCCGCCGTGGTGGGAGGAGTCAGCATCTTAGGAGGGTCCGGAACGGTTGTCGGCGCCATCATGGGCGCCATCCTTCTTCAAATCATTGGCACGGCGATGGTCTTTCTGCATGTGCGGGCCGAATGGTTTCAGACGATCCAGGGCTCCCTGATCCTCATGACGATCCTTCTGGATGTGTTCCGTCGCCGCAAGACCGTTGGAATTTCGGCATCGTCGGGCGGCGGTGGAGCTGCCTTTTCTCCCCGGCGGGTTGGGCCATTCGCGCTGCAGGAAGTCATTGTTGCCGGAGTGCTCGTGGCTGTCATGTTGATTCTCTCCTATCGCTCGGACCGATTTTTCACGGCGGCCAATCTCCTTAATCAGACGCGCTTCCTGTCTGAGATTGCTCTTATGGCGGTGCCGATGACTTTTATCATCATTACCGGAGGTATCGATCTCTCCGTAGGCTCGGTTCTCGCGTTTAGCTCAATAGTGCTCGGCTTCTCCTGGCAAAGTCTCGGGTTGCCTCTGCCGCTGGCAATCTGTGTGGGTATTGCCGCCGGGACCATGGCGGGATTCTTGAACGGACTCCTCATCGTCCGCTTGCGTGTACCTCCACTCATCGTGACACTTGCCACCCTGGCTATCTTTCGCGGCCTTTCATTTGGGATAAGCGAATCGCGATCTGTTCACGGATTTCCGGAATGGTTTGGTTTCTTTGGAAGTGGAGAGATCTTAGGGTTGCCGGTGCAACTCTACCTCTTGATTGTCGTCGCCATTGTTAGCGCAGTGCTCTTGGCGCGAACGCCGCTCGGCCGAACACTCTATGCAATTGGAAACAATGAAACTGCTGCGCGCTTCTCTGGCCTGAACGTCAGCGGGACGAAACTATTCGCTTACACCCTTAGCGGTTTTATGGCCGGACTTGCTGGCCTTGTCCTCTAACAGCTCCCGGGCAAAATGCGTGGATAGCAGAGATCAAGAAGTATCTCGCAGATCCCGCCAACGGACT
>DATDKN010000275.1:0-3360 GCA_036519995.1 Terrimicrobium sp.
TTAGCGATGTTGCTCTCGCCGAGAAATCCGAGTTCGCCCCTCAAGTTCTTCGGCAGGTTACGGGCTGCCAGCGACTGGTGGGCGAGCTCATGCATGAGCGATAGCGCAGCAATCTGCTCGCTCGTTCCAGTGCCGAACTTCTTGATCTTTGCGTTGCTGGCGCCCGGACCTGTGGCCTTTGGTCCTAGCTTCGGATCTTCGGTCCAAGGTTGTACCACGAGGTCCGGCTTGAGCGATCTGATGACATCGCCTGTTCCTTTGCCAACTTTCTCCGTGGCAAACCCAGAAATGTGGTCACGGTGCCTGTGGGTGGCGACGACGGCATGAAGCTTGCCCCCGGTCCTTTGCTTGATGTTTTCGGCGACGTCCATCATGCGCGACTTTGGTACCCCTTTGGGAAAAGCAGTTGATCCAAAATCGATTAACACGTGCCTTTCAGATTTTCGGCTGTACTCAAAACTGATGAGAAAGCAATCGCCGAATCCGACATGGTAAGTGCGGATCGTCGCGCTTGTGGGCGCCTTCCCCATCGCAATCTCCTATGCCATCAGGCGCATACGGTGGAGCTGCGCGAATTGTGACTGCGGGCCCGAGGGCGGCCTTGGCGGAGGTGGTTCATCGAAGAAGCCCGATTCTCCCAAATGATCGAGCCGCGCCTGCTGCTGTTTGGCATTCTCGAGCCGGTTCGCGATCTGATATTTCAGCTGCCCGTACTCGTCAAAGATAAGAGCTCCTCCGCCAAAAATCCTGATACGACGCCCCGGATCGATCCCCTTCGGCGGAATGAGGCGGAGCCTCTTCTTCAGCTCCTTGGCCTGCAGCGTCAGAATTTGGATGTATTCAGCTACGGTTTCATGCAGCACAAAACCGTCCGGGCCAACGCGAACCGAGGGGCGAACCGATTGGACTTCGATATAGCTATCCTTGTCGATTTTAAGCGCATTGCGGTTTTCCCATATGAAGCGAAACACCTCTTGCGGCTCGCGCAGCATCGAATCGTAATGGCTTCGGCTGTAGATCAGCTCCTCGTCGCACCGCTTCCATGTGCCGTCGACATCGGTTTCGCCGGCTTGCTGAATGCCATAGTCATTGAAGTTTTTGAGCAGCCACTTGCGATAGCCGTACTTATCATCGTCTGGAACGACTTCGCGATCGATGGTTAGAAGCGCAGAGAGGTAATCGGAGAATGTCAAGTCAGTCGGTGGACAATAATCGAGGGCGCGAATCGCCATCGTCAGGAGGTGACCGGCGACGCGCGCGCCCTCATCCCTCACGATGCTTCGATCCTTTTTGCCGGGTGTAACGGGACCGATCTTTGCAACCCGTGCCAGCCAGATATCGAGAGTTGCATTCAAGACCGCGGCCACCAGCAGTTCACCTCTTCGGTGCGGCTCGCCGAACTCCGGATACAACAGAGTGGACATGTATGGCTTACTGGGCGGCAAAGTGACGGACCGGCGGAGCGCGTTGCCGCGAACCGCCGACAGTTCCGGGCCCATCTGCTCAGCCAATCCGAACAGAACCGACTGCTTTAGGACATCTCGCTCTAGCAACTTGGATGAGATCAGGTTGCTTCGCCCGGCGGACGCTAGATCCAGCCCGGCGTCTACCACGTCAGACAGCGAAAACATCGAGAGCACTGACACGACATCTGCGAAGCCTTCGTGGAAAGCAGCCTGGTCAGGCGTAGAGGCCTCCATGTATCGTCTACGCAAGCCATCAAGTAGCGCGTGCGTCGTTTCGTGTGCAACGATGTCATGCGAGAGGCAGGTGAAGATAGGCTTGCCATTACCTCCCATGAAATATCCAAAAAAATGGCTCGATCATCCCGGGAATAGAACGCATTCGCGTCAGCAAAAGCATGCGGGACCATGTGAATCTGATGCCCATCGCATCCCCAGGCGCATCGGCGTCCAAGTGCAAATTCGAATTGCGCCAGCGTGCGCATAGCGATCGCATACACATTCTGGGCGTGAAACCGAGGATCCTCGAGCAGTCTTTGGTGGTGATGCCTCGGCGCCTTCACGGAGGTGCGTCTGCTTTGTTTGAACGCGAACGGATCTTCGTATTTGCCGTCCAACGACCGCCCATAGATCATTGGTTTGTAAAGCGTACCCGTCGACGCGTCGTAGTCGATGACGTTGACACGGTACCCGCAAGGGCCGGCCAGAAGTTCTTCTGCGGGCACCGTCAACTCGGTAGTTAGCATCTGCCCTCGGAATCTGATGGATGGGTCCTGCGCGATGACGGTAAGAGTGCGCGTATTGGGGAGACTATGACGTGTCCCTCGAACGTTTCGCATCCTTCCCTCCGATGATTCGCCAAAATGCCTCCGCTGTGGATCGCCAATTTAGAAGCGAGAGTTCAGCTCGAATCGGATCCTGCCGAACAAACTAAACTAATCTGACTCTACGGTGCCAAAAACTCAATTTCGGCACACCCGTCGCTTCTTCAGTGGCCTCTGTCGAACGGATTGAGAGCGCGCCATCCGCCAGCCTTAATGCCAATGGCGATGATAGCGAGGCTCGTAAGCCCGCTGGCGACAAAAAACCTCCAGTCGAGGGAGATACAGCCAATCAGTAGTAAGCCCGCGGCAAAGGCGGCGAGGGCAGCAAGAAGCACCTTTGGGTCAGCCATGGTGCGCATTCCCTTTCGCTCATCCGATCTTTTTGTCGATTTGACCCATTTGTGTTGCGGGACAACATGCTTTCGAAGCTCAAACATGCCGCTCAACAGTACGACGCTGGTCGCACCTAGATCCTCCTCCTGAGCCACTTGCCTCTCTCCGAGCTCAAAATGAATCAGCATGAACGGTGGGAAACGGAAGTGCCGGGAAGTCCGATCAAAAAAAGCAGCGATAACGCGGGGAGGAGCTGTAGGGCGATTAGACCCTTCTGCACCACTCTACAGGAGAGATGATCAGGACCCAACGCCATATGAAGAGCTTGGAGAAAGCGCGCGATCAATTGCTCGCCCAGCGCCGATCTTTGGCCGAAGCGCTCGCGGGCGGTTACAAGAAGGGACAGACGGAAAATCACATCGAGCGAATAGTGAAGGTTCAGGCGGCAATCGATGTGATTACGTCGGCAATTAACCAAGAGCACCTCGCCTCGCCCCCGCCGGCAGCATCCGGGCCGCCACCAGAAGACCGATGGCGATAGCTTCCCAAGCCCCAAGGGGCACTCGGGGGGATGGCGACCAGCAAGCCGATGTCGACGTCTTCCCCCGGGTCATGTAAATACTCTTCACATGAGCTGGTCCAGGCAAGGCGGGCGTTCAGGTCCTCGCGGGTACCACCATGGCAATCTGAAAGAGGCCTTGATCCGCGCGGCACTGGAGTTGATTGCCCAGAAGGGGCCC
>DATDKN010000276.1:0-4367 GCA_036519995.1 Terrimicrobium sp.
AAACTCGTTAGCTATGAATCAACCTGCCTACAGTAATCCTTTTGTGGTTGTCGCCGAGGCTCCGCCAACCGAACGCTCTCGCTTTATCCGCCGAACATATGCGCACCTCGCTGCCGCCATTTTGGCATTTGTCGCTCTCGAAGCGATTTTCCTGAACTCTGCGATCGCGCCGGCATTGATAAAATCTATGGTCGGGACACAGTATTCGTGGCTGATCGTCCTGGGATTATTCATGGGAGTTTCCTGGCTTGCCGAATATTGGGCAAACTCAGGAGCAAGCCGCCTGTTGCAGTATGCGGGACTCGCGCTGTATGTCGTCGCTCAAGCGATCATCTTTATACCGATATTATACGTCGCCGCGTTTTACAGCTCTCCCGAGGTGATTCCAATGGCTGCGATGATTACCATCGGTCTCTTTCTGGGATTGACGGCCGTGGTGGTGACGACACGCATCGATTTCTCGTTTCTACGGGGGGCGCTTGCCGTCGGGGGTTTTGTGGCCCTGGGCACGATCGTCGCGAGCATCATCTTTGGCTTCAATCTCGGCACATTCTTTGCCGGCATCATGGTGCTCTTTGCAGGCGCGGCGATTTTGTACAGCACCGCTAACGTTTTCTTTCATTATCGGCCAGATCAATACGTGGCGGCCGCCCTCTCATTGTTTGCTTCGGTAGCGCTCCTCTTCTGGTACATCTTGCGCATTCGTCTTTCCTTCCGTCGCTGACACTTTCTGCGAGCATGCGAGGCGCTTGGCGTTTCGCCTAGGCGCGAGGGTGGAACTTCCTATGGACCGTCTTTAAATGGGAGGCGTCCACATGCGTGTAGATTTGCGTTGTGGAGATGTCGGCGTGACCAAGCATCTCCTGAATGATGCGCAGATCAGCCCCCCCAGCGAGCAGGTGAGTGGCGAAGCTATGCCGGAAAAGGTGAGGGTAGACGTTGGCGTCAAGCCCGGCACGTGCGGCGTAAGCCTTGATCAATTGCCATACCCGTTGCGGGGTCAGCTTTCTTCCGCGGACGGAGAGGAAAACCTCCGCTCCCGTGCGCCGCGAAACGAGTCTTGGCCTTTCGAGTTCCAAGTATCGGCCCAATGCCCGGCACGCTTCAGACCCGACCGGAACCAGGCGGGTCTTGTTTCCTTTGCCGGTCACGCGGATCATCCCTTCCTCTAAGTCGAGATTTTCGAGTCTGATCGTGCAGAGCTCAGAAATTCTTAGGCCACTCGCGTAAAGCAGTTCGAGCATTGCTCGGTCGCGCAAGCCGAGCGCGCCGACGTCGCTGACACTTTCAAGCAGGCGCTTGATTGCCGCAGCGTCGAGCGTTTCCGGCAAATATTTTTCAATCCGGGGGAGCCCCAGGTTCTCGGCCGGGTTGCTCAAGAGGATCTTTCTTGCGAGCAGAAAGCGAAAGAACACCCTCAGCGCGATGGCTTCCAGTTTGATCGACGCGGTCGCCAGCCCCGCCCGCTTTCGCCAAGCCAGATACTCGGCGAAGTGGCCCGCTCTTATGTCTTCCAAAGTGGAAACTTTAGCCGACGCGGCCAGCCATTTCGCAAACGTCTCCAGAGAACGTCGGGTCGACAACTGGTAATTGGTCGAGAGCCCACGTTCGGTCGCGAGATAGAGAATGAACTGATCGATCAGCTGTTCCATTCGAGCGGAACCTCGTGAGGTTGCATCGAGCCGCCTGATCGTCGAGTGCGATGTCGCTGGTTAAATGGGAGCAAGCCGAAGCCCGGTGAGGCGGCCGTATGCATCGAGGTACTTCTCAGAGGTGCGCGCGACGATCTCGGGCGGTAGCGAGGGAGCCGGCGGCTGCTTGTTCCAGTTCACCGATTCTAGATAGTCTCGCACGAATTGTTTGTCGAAAGAGGGCGGGCTACTTCCGGCCGAGTATGTGTCTTTGGCCCAGAATCGCGAAGAATCGGGCGTGAGGCATTCGTCGATCAGTATGACTTCATCGTCGAGGACTCCAAACTCGAACTTGGTATCGGCAACAATGATCCCGTTCTGCGCGGCATGGGCTCGACCATGCTCGTAGAGGTCAATCGTCCACCGACGAACTTGCAGCGCGATCTCGTCTCCCAAGAGAGCTCGGCACTCCCGCCAGCTAATGTTCTCGTCATGGCCCGAGGTCGCCTTGATTGCCGGCGTGAAAAGGGTCTCAGGGAGAGGATCGCTCTGACGAAGCCCATCGGGAAGGCGATTTCCGCCAATACTTCCTTTTTCCTGATATTCCTTCCAACCAGATCCTGCGAGATAGCCGCGGGCGACACACTCGACAGGTAGCGGCGCGGTTTTCTTCACAATCATCGAACGGCCTGCAAGCTGGTCCTCAAGTGGTTTGAGGGTGGCTGGAAATAAACGAAAGTGCGCCGTGACGACATGGTTGGGAACGAAGTCGAGTTTCTCGAACCAAAACGCTGAAATTTGATTGAGCACCTCCCCCTTATGGGGAATGGCGTTTGGGAGGATGCAGTCGAACGCCGAGATCCTGTCGGTTGCAACGAGGAGAAGATTCTCTCCAAGGTCGAAGACTTCGCGAACTTTGCCGCTGCGATATTTCGGGATTCCCGGAAGATCACACGCGAGCAGGTCCATGACGCGCCGAATCTATGAGCGCCGGTGATGCACTGGAAGTTAATTTTCCGCATGCGTTTCATCGCAGAATTGTGCGAACGCGAAGCACGCGCTTCACGCCTCGGGTTCAACCTTGCGGCGCAGTCGCTTTACCTGCGCGCGGCGCCGTTTACCTTCCGCCATCTCGGCTTTGGTTCGGCGAGAGCGACGGGCTTTTTGTCGGCGAGCTTTTGAAGCTGCCGCCAAATGCGCCTGACGGGATCGTTCTGGCATGTCTTTCCAGCAGGTCCAGGAGACGACCAAGTGCCAACTGCCGATTCGCGGCCTGCGAGCGGCTGTCGGAGGCGGTCACACTTAGCCCCGTGGGGCGATGAAGAAGTGTGGCGGCCGAGCTGACCTTGTTGACGTGCTGGCCTCCGGGGCCACCCGAGCGCGAGAAGGTTTCCTCGAGATCCTCGGCTCGCACGCCGAGCGATTTCATTCGCTCGAGCAGTTGCTGGCGCCGCACACCGGAATATGGAGGGAGAATTTGAATTGCTGCAAGAAATCTGCTCTGATCATCGGCATGGCAGCCTCCCAAACGCTCCAGAAAAATGGAGTCACACTAGATATTCTCGAAACCTCCGATCTCCGGATTGCCGTGAATCGGACCGGAGCAGAGATGATCTCCTTGGCAAGGCGGGATCCGGCTGGCGAATGGCAGGGATTTCTTTATCGCGATGGCGAAACCGCACCTCCAGATTCCGGTTGGGCGAATCATGCCACCGTCATGGGATATTTTCTTCATCGGCTTTGGAAGGAACAATCGAATTATCGTGGCTCCACGATTCGCGGCGGTAATCACGGTTTTTTGCGCCGCTTTGTCTTCGATCCGCCCGAGGTGAGTGGCGCAGCGCTCGTCTATCGGGTTCCTGCCAGCCGGGTTCCGCCGGACGCCTATCCGCTCAAAGTCTCGCTCTCCTTGAGCTACGCACTTTTGAGCGACGGGCTGAGGATCGAATTTCTCTTCACGAATGAGGAAGCCGAGCTGGATGCTCATGTAAGCTTTGGTCTGCACCCCGGTTTTGCGGTGTCGTCATTGGACGATTGCAAAGTGCTGCTCCCGCCAGGAACCTACGTGCGCTACTTTGCGCCGGGAAATTTCCTCGATGGCCGCACGGAGAAGATTGAATTTGTCGGTGGCGAGATGCCCTTTGCCAAAGCAAAGCTGCCCGATTCCTATTTGGTTGGCCTGGAGGGAGTGTCCAAGCGAATTATTCTGCTCGAAGACCCGAATCTTGGCAGACGCATCGGCTTTGACTTTTCGGAAGTTCCATTTGTTACCCTTTGGGCCGACAATCCGACCTTCATCTGCATCGAGCCGTGCTGGGGTTTGCCGGACAGCAACCCGCCCAGGCAATTCGAGGAAAAGATCGGAATTCAGAGAATTGCGCCTGGCGAATCGTTGAGGCGCGGCTTTTTCATCAGCCCAGAGTTCTTGCGATGAGATTTTTGCTCAGATTCGTCGTCAGATTGATTCTTCTCGCCATATTAACTTTTGGTTTTGTCGTTCTCTTTGAGCATGGGCCGGCAAGGTTCTCCGAGGGAGCAAAGGTAGAGTGGAATGCACTCCTGTTTTTCGTCGGGTCGGTGCTTTCCAGGGAAGAGAGCGCGCGGGCTCGCCCGCCCGGTCAAGCATCTCCGACGCCGGCCTCTTCGCCCATCTCGACAACTTCTCCGGCTCAGAAGGCACCCCCGGCCGGCTCGGCGACAAACCGGCCGGCAACTGGTCCGCCGCCGGCAAACCGT
>DATDKN010000277.1:0-7868 GCA_036519995.1 Terrimicrobium sp.
GGTCCGTTCCAGAAGCATTGTAAAACTCAGCGACCTCATCAAAAAGCCGCGGATCGCCTCCACGCCATGAGTAAATCGCCTGTTTCGTATCGCCTACGTAGAAGAACGAGCGGCGGCCGCTGTCGCTTTGGATGACTTCGTCGACCAGATCGCGGAGCGCCTGCCATTGCAATCGGCTGGTGTCCTGAAATTCATCGAGCAGCCAATGATCGTACGATGAATCGAGACGAAAGTTCATCTCCTGCCGGCCCAAAGAATCGAACGATTTCGCGCCCCAGCAGGTGCCCGCTCCAGTTGCCAGCAATCCGGCGACATCGAGAAAGGTGAGTTGTCCATTGTCGCGCACCTGCATCTGATAACGACATTCGAAACGCGCTAAGAGAGTGTAAAGCGCCCGCGAACGGTCCAGCCTGCCGAGGAGCTCGAGACGAAGGATCGCGCGACCCAGCGCGGCGACGGAGTCGCGCAAGCTATTCGGAAACCGAAACGGGGTCTTGTTGGCAGAGAGAGTGAAGTGGCCGGGCCAGGTCTTATCCGAAGGGGGATCCTGCGAGCGGACTGCGAAGCCAATCAACCTCTCAGATGCGGCTACGCCGCTCTGCAAAGCCCGAACTTCGCGTAACCACGCTTGCCAATCCTCGCGATCCGTTGCCTCCATGTTCGGGTGGAGCCGCCACAGTTCCCGCTCGAATTTGGCGGCAAGATTGAAAATATCAGCCGCCGCGAGCAACGGGCACCCATCTGGCCATATGGTGGACGAGCTACCCCATGGTCTGTCGAGCGGCGTCAACAGGAAGCGTTCGTGCAGAACTTTGACCGCATGGTCCAACGCTCGAGAGACATTCCGGCCCTCGCGATTTCGATTCTGCTGTCGAATCAGTTCCAGGAACTCCTCGAAGTCGTTATCAACGCGTAGTTGAGCACGGAAAACCTCGGTAAGAACCTGGCGACGCAGCACCCCCTGGAGGTGATCGTCGATAATGGTTACTTCGTGCGCGACGCCGTATTCAAAAGCAAACGCGCGGAGAATTCTTCCGAAGAAACTGTCAAGGGTTCCGAGAGTTATAATCGGAAGTTTTTCCACCAACTGACGAAGATGCTGCATGCACCGGTCCGAAGTGAGTCTTGGCATGCCGGTCTCGCGCGCCAGGGCGCGCGCCTCGGCGTCTGAACCAGAAGCTTTGAGAAGGCGATTGAAGATCGCGTCGAGAAACTCGCCCGCCGCCTTTCGCGTGAACGTCAGGGCAACGATGTGCTCCGCCGGGACCTCGCGCTCGAGCAGTTCAATGTAACGAGTCGTCAGTCGATGCGTTTTACCCGAGCCCGCATTGGCGATGATGCGCTGATGTCGAAGACTAGATTGCAAATCGCGGTCCATTGCCCACATGCATCTTGCTCTCGCTTTCGCCAAGTCCTTCCATCGACACTATTCTACAGCGTCGCCCTCGCAACATCCAAGCGACAAGAAAGAATCCTCAGGAGGAAAGTGCGGACGCGGCGCGGCAAGCTTACTTCGCTCGCTTGAGATCGGGTAGGCATCAGCTTTGCTTGGAAGCGATGATGCTCAGGAAGGAAATGTGGCCAAAGAACTCTCCTGCCTTGACCCGCCGACGCGCCTCGGCTTTCAAAGCTTCGCCCTCCTCCGATCCGATGGTCCCCGCTGCAACCAGCGTCTCCGCACCCCGGTCAACAATGGTCAGCATGTATGTTGGGTCGGTGGTCTGCGTATAACCGTGGCTGCGATAACTTCTGATCACGAATCCGATGGACTGCAAAGTCTTGGCGAGCCGTCGCGTTAGCCAAGGATTGTGAACGAAGTTCGCCACCATAGCGTCGACGGCGCGCTGGAGCGGGTCAAAGCGGTGGATCGCGACTGTCGTAGTCAGGTAATCGCCATCAAAGATAGCTAGCCGACCGGTGGCGCGTAGGACTCGATGTGCCTCACGAAGCGCCTGCTCGGGATCCGGCAGATGGCACAAGGTAGTGTGGAATACGACGAGGTCGAACGAGGCGTCGGCGAACGCCAGAGTGCGAGCGTCTCCGATCTCGAACGATAACTGGGAAAGTCCTCCACCGAGAGCGCGTGCCCGCTCGATAAACAGGGATGACGGGTCGATCCCAACCACCTTCTCGATGCACCGCATGGTCGCAAGAATTCTGGTTACCGCTCCGGTTCCGCAGCCGACCTCCAGTGCGATAGCGTCGTCCGGAAGTTCGAGTTCGGACAGATAGGCATCGATCATCGCGCGCTGTTGAGGATCAGCCGCGCGGAGTTCGAGCACGTCGGCCAATCTTGCCTGCAACGCTTCATCAGCCTGAGCTATGGAAGCGTATGGGTCGGGCATAGTTGCCTTAACCCGCGACGCTGACTAATGCTCCGGCGCGGCCGCACGTGCGCCCGGTGCGATACGTACGCCAGGAAGTTTCCTCCAGATTTATTGCGGCTCGAAACGATGTGGCCCGCCTACCGCACGCGGGATGGATTCTGCGAACCGGACGGCAAAGACGAATCTACGGAAGCATGCGTTGGCAAGCTCCAAACGCGGCTCGCGATTAGTTCTGCACATCCTGGCATCGACCCAGTCTACAGAATTGGCCAGACGGTGTCGAAGAGACAACTCCGAGCTTGCATCGTTTGCGCGTGAGCTCGGATACAAAAGGGGGGAATTGTTCTTAGAGAATCAAGATGTCAGAATCAAGATGTCAGCCAGAAAACACGCTTTTGCTGTGTGTCTCCGCTCCATGAAATTCGAAGCAGAGTGCCGGCAATCAATCCTTATAGAAGTAGACGGTGTTGTTGTTGACCTGAAAGTGATATCGCCGAGGGTTGTTGTCCCATCCAATATCTAACTTGTATTTTCTCTCCGCCCCGCCGTCAAAGGTGCTGAACGCCGAAAATCTAATGTATGGCGGCGGAACTCCTGTGGGAATGTACTTTTTTCGATGTGTCGTTTCATAGCCACCGGCCAAAGTGAAATCCTTCCACTGACCGTCGGCGCCCCACTTAAGCTGATATTGGATTGACTTGTTCGTAGGATTGTCGATCAGCACCGTGGCTCTTTCTGGATCAGCTAAGGAATTCCCAGAAATCGAAAAGACACAGGCACAGACAATTAAAAAGGATGGTATGATTTTCATGCTTGCTTCGCTTGGCTCTTATTAATGTTTGGATCAGTCTAAGATCCCGTTAGATGCAATGGGACCGCCTTGCACCGGTCACCGAGGTGTCTTGCAAGGTGAAATGCCCCGTTCATTCTATTACTAAGGCAACGAAGGCGCCGAGTTTCAAAGTTCCTTACCCAGTTGAGGCCTGGAGCGCTCTTGCCATGCAAAGCTGTGAAGCTACTACGCCCGCGGCGCGCCTCCGATCGAAGGCGAGAAGAGTTCGTCCTCTGAATTGCTCTTCCCACGCTACTCACATATGTGAATGCGTTTCCCGGAAAACGTGCCCATTAGCCTCGGGCATCGCCCGAGGAATCACAGGCATATCCGACCTGCAGCGCGAAAGCGCGACTCAATGTTCAATCCCGCAAGTAGCGATCGCCCTTCGCGCCACAGACTCAGCTGGGCGACTGAGAGGCGGCCTCATTCTAGCCGTCCTCTAGAAAATTCGAAACATTCGAGAGGCGCTTGTGCCAAGCGCGTGTGGATTTTCGTGGTAGCGGCGAGCGCGTTGAGCGAGCCGAAGCTAGGTGCCAGCCTGGACGGCCTCTTTGGGGGCAACATTGAAGGACCAGCGGGCCTCTGCCTTCCTGCCATTCACCGTCGCTCCAACGATGACTGTCACCTGGCCGGCATAGAGCTTCTGTGTCACCTTGTAAGAGACGAGCTTGGTGGCCGGCTCGTAGTTGGCGGGCACCAAGCCGACGCCGCTGATGCGCATGGTCACGCTCTTCGGATCGACGTTCCCAAAAGCGGCTATGTTGGCTTTGATCTCAGGACTTGGGTCGGAAACGGTCTCTCCCTCCATTGGCTGGGTTACCATGGTGACGGCGGCGGGCATGGCGGCGCCCTGTCCCCCACCTTCCACGGAGCCGGTGAAGCTCGCGGCCTGCTCGAACACCTTCGGCTTATTTGACTCGATGGCGTATCGGCCGATCATCGTCGCCTCAGCTGCATTTCCGATACGTTGCCCATAGACGGTAAAGGCGACCTCGTAGCCAGCCTGCTTTACAGCTTCGCGCACCACCTCGCTGTGGAGTCCATAGGGATACGCAATGGCCTTGATCTGAATGCCAAGGTTCTGCTCGAGAGCCTGCTTGGAGCCTGCCAGCTCATTCTTTAGCCATGCTGCATACTGCTCGTCGTTTTTTCCCTTCCGCGCATTCAAAGCACTATGAGAGACCGTGTGGCTTTGGATATCGACACCGGCATCACGCATCTCTGCCAACTGCTGCCAGCTGATCGATTGACCACCGGACTTGACGCCTCCCTTTACGTAGTCGGTATAGATGAACATGGTGAACGGATATCCGAATTTTTTCAGAATCGGCCATGCGACCGAGTATCCCGAAATATAACCGTCATCGATGCTGATGATCGCCGATTTCGGAGGAATGCTCTTCTCGCCACGTCTCCAGGCAAGAAAGTCAGCCATCGGAATCACCGTGATGCCATTATCCTTCAACACTTGGAGCTGGGTCTCGAATTCGGAAGGTTTAATGGCCAAAGTATCCTTCGGCTTGTCCTCAAATCGGTGGTAACAGAGAACGACCACTTCCGAGTTCAAGTCGATCGGCTCGGGGGTCGGTGGCGGCGCCGGCATGGGACTGCCTTCAGCGACTGCAGCGGCGGCCTGCGGCTTCTTCTTGCAGCTCGAGAAGACGCCCGGGAAGAGGAGACCGACGGCAAGGAGCGCAGGGAAAAAACGCATTTCTTTCCGATAGCAGCCGTGAACCGGTTTGCAACCCCACTTTCAGCTCGGTTTGCGGTTTCCTGGACGAAGGAACGCCCCAAGCTGCTTCTTCATAGCCTCGCGCACCGAGAGATAATGTCCCTCGGGTGTGCCGCCCTTACGAATAGCCCGAAGCAGATCCGTGAGGCTCAGATCTTCAAGGTCAAAGTGAGTGAAGCTCACCGCCACCGCGGAGGCGTGATGAGCATCGCTCGAAGCGGTCATCGAGAGATCCCGACCCGTCGCATACGCCAATGCCTGATCATTGAAATCCTTTCTTGCGGCGGCGTTGAAAACTTCAATCGCCTTAAGATCCAGCGTGTCGAGAACGTCTTCGGGAATTCCGGCTCTCCAGTGATCGTAGGGATGGGAGGGAATCGCCACACCGCCACGGTCTTCGATCGCCCGAAAGACCTCCGCCACAGGTTGTCCACGCATGTCGGGGAGCAGGGTCCCAATGCAAAGCAGATGACCTTGCGCCGTTGACACCTCAACCCCCGGAACAACGAGAAATCCGTGGGCCGGAAGGCCATCAGATCGCTCAAGTTCGTTTTCGATGAGATACTTATGCACATCACAGGTATCATGATCCGTTATGGCAATACCGCTCAAGCCTCGCGACCGCGCCGCCTCGATCAACTCCTCGGGGCTGCTGGCTGCATCCGACGAAAAGAACGAATGGACGTGGAGGTCAAATCGATGAACCATGAGGCAAGCCTGTTTCCTTTTGACGAAAATGCCCGCTAGAAGGTGAATTATAGTTTGTATGCACGCCGCTTTCAAAGAATGGGCCATTATTTGTGAGGCGCTCGGCACGGGCCTCCAAAGCGTGATCCTTCGAAAGGGCGGAGTTGCTGAGGGTAAAACTGGTTTTGCCTTTCGCCACAATGAGTTTCTCCTCTTCCCGACTTGGTTTCACGAACAGTTAGAAAGAACGACGCTGCCTCACGACACTCCCATACCGGAAGAGCCCGGTGAACAACTGGAGCTGCGCTACACCGCGCACATCGAGTGGAGTGGACTCATCGCCGATCGGCGAAAGCTGGCGCGCTTGCGCGAGCTTCATGTCCTTCGTGAGAACGTGGTCGAAGAACGCTATCAGTATAGCGATACTCAAGGAGTCCATGTGGCCTTTGTTCGTGTCTATCGGCTCGAGCCGCCTCTGCGACTCAAGAATGAAAAGAAATACGGCGGATGCCGTTCATGGGTAGATCTTCCGGAAATGGAAGGTAGCGTTTTGGTTTCCGTTATTAGTGACGAAGAACATCAGCGGCGCAGAGAACTGCTCGAGAGGCTGCTCAATCCATAGACACTTGGACTAGGCGACCGCCAGCTCAATGCTTCGCTGGTCTGTCGCGATTTCGAAGAGAATGGGAACGTCGCAGATCTCCTCCAATGCTCGCCTGTTTGTCTCGGTGGCGACGTCGGCGCTACCCGGTAGTGAGTTGAGGATAAGCCCGCGACATTCCTGGTCGTGTGCACGGATACTCTCGATCGTCAGCAACGTGTGATTGAGACACCCGAGACGATTGGCCACGACCAGGAGCACGGGAAGTTTCAATAGCGCGGCGACGTCGGCTGCCCTCAACTTCGCTGTCACCGGCGTGAGCCATCCGCCAACCCCCTCGACGAGCAGGGAGCGCCGTCTGCTTCGATGATGCCGAAACCACCTATCCAATTCACCAATGTCCAGCTCTCGATTCTCAATGCGCGCCGCGACCATCGGCGCCACGGGAGACGCAAGCCAGATAGGATTCGCGGCGTCGGCAGAGAGTTCATTCTCCGACGCATCGCAGAGAGCCTCGACGTCATCACGCGAACCGCAGCAGATCGGTTTCAGCCCGACCGTGTCCAGGCCAGCGCGTCGCAAGGCGCGAGTGAGCAGAGCAGCGACGTAAGTCTTGCCGACCGCAGTGTCTGTCCCGGTGATAAAGTAATTCATGGCAGAGAGCTGACCCTTTCAGGAACCAGCCCCGGATGGCGATCCACGTTTTTCAGTAGCCGTCCGGGTTGCCTCCAAGAAAACACGTTCGAGCGTAAGCTTTGGCCTCCGAGCTTCTAATAACTTCGCGCCGGAGACAGTCGCCAAGGCGGCGATCTTTTCGGTGAGATCGGCGGGAGCGCCCTGGATGAGGTATTCCATCTGGTCTTCAATGGTGACCAGTTCAGCTACGCGCCCTTCACTGATCATCGATCCGCGGGACATAATTCCAACGCGATCGCAGACTTCCTGCGCTTGCTCGAGCAGATGCGAAGTAAGCAATATGGTCTTGCCGTGCTTGTTCAGCTCGAGAATGAGATCGCGGATTTGATGTGAACCGGCCGGATCAACGCCCGCGGTGGGCTCATCAAGAACAATCAGCTGCGGATCCTGGATCAGCGCCTGAGCCAGACCGATCCGTTGGAGCATTCCCTTCGAATACTCAGCAACCCGCCGGTGCCGCGCGTCTTCAAGTCCGACCAGCGAGAGGAGTTCTGCAATCCGTGCCGTGAGCTTTCGGCCGCGGAGTCCGCAAATTCTGCCGTAGAACCGCAATGTTTCCTCCGCGGTGAGGAACTTGTAAAAGTAGGGATTCTCGGGCAGGAAGCCGACCCTGCGATGGCTGCGATAGTCACGGCTATCGACGCCGAAGATCATCGTCTTCCCGTGTGTCGGAGTGGCCAGGCCCAAGAGGACCTTTAGCGTCGTGCTCTTGCCGGATCCGTTGGGGCCCAGGAGCCCATAAATTTCGCCTGCCGCGATCTCGAGGCTGAGATCGCTCACCGCCACAATCCGTTGTCGCCGGAGCGGCAAAGGATAATGTTTGCTCAGTCGCGAGATGGAAACGGCCGGAACGTTCACTAGACGATGCGAAAACCTTTGAAGGGAGTTGTCAGATCGATTTCCGTCGCGTGCTCCCTCGTTATGTGTCCTCCTAAGGTGCTTTCGCGAATGGCGCGGAGAAATGCGGCGACCTCTCCATCTTCGCCGCTC
>DATDKN010000278.1:0-4620 GCA_036519995.1 Terrimicrobium sp.
CTATGGTAGCTCCGCTGCAGACGAGGTCGAATCTCAGACCAGGGTAAAGCTGCGAAGTCTGGAATTCTGAGTCTCTCGGAAACCAAAGGTTCTTGTCGCGGGCGCCGAAACGTCCCCGCGACGGTGAGGATACCATCGACATAACCGTTACAATATGTCGAAGAATTTAAAATATATCGACATATTGTCCTCGATGTACTCGCGGCATCGACATATTATTCCGTTAGGACCGCGAGAAGCGTCGGGTTCTTGTAGAGAATCTCACGACCCTGTTTCTCTGCGGCCAGGACTTCGATTTTCTCCAATTCCCTAAGGTATTCTGAAGCGGTTTGCCGTTTGGCAATGCCCGCTTCAACCAGAAACTGAATCTTGCAATAGGGTTGGGTAAAGACCAATTCCACCAGTTCCTTGGAATAGACTTTGGAGGGGAGTTTGGCACGGCATCGAGCTAGCGTTTGATCAAAGAGATCGCGAATCGCCACGATGCGTCCCGTCGTCCACTCTGCGGTTTCTTCGACGGCCGCGAGCATGAAAAGCAGCCAATCCTCCCATTGAGCGCGTTCGGTAACCCCGCGCAGCAGGCGGTAGTACTCCAGTTTGTTCTGGATGAGGTGACGGCTGAGGTAGAGAACCGGGATCCGCAGCAAACCGGTATGCAGCAAGAAGAGAATATTGAGGATGCGGCCGGTGCGGCCATTGCCGTCCGTAAACGGGTGGATCGCTTCGAATTGATAATGAGTAACGGCCATGCGCACCAAAGGATCGAGCTCATCCTCAGCAAGCAAGAACTCCTCGAGATTGCGCAATTTTTCGAGAACGACTGTGCCCCCGGTCGGCGGGGTATAAGTGATCGACCTTGAGGTAGGATTGCCAACGTAGACGTTGTTGTCTGTGCGGAAAGTGACCCTTTCGTCCCGCAAAATGCCGCAAAGCTCTTTGAGGAGTTCCAAACGAAGAGGCTCTCGCTGCAAAGCCTCACTTCCATGACGCAAGGCCGTGCGATAACGCAAGACCTCCTTCGTGGCGAGATCGGTGTTGCGACCCTCATCGATGGCGGCCTGAAAGAGGGCGTCCTGGGTAGTGACGATATTCTCTATCTCAGAGCTGAGTTTCGCCTCCTGGAGCGGAATGGCATTGATGAGAATGGCCTGATTCGGGATCAGGTCACCCGCTCCTTTGAGCTCGGCTAATGCTCGGTTCGCCGCAACACACTTCTTCAACACAGCCCTGGTCTCCAACTCGCAGGCAGGGGGAAGCAGCGGCAGTTTATTGTAAGGCTGCTTGGGATCGAAGCTCATGACTACAACTTGGCGAAAGCGCTGAGAAAGTCCGATAAAAATTGCCGGCCACACGCACCAGCGCCGATCGATCACCAACGCAACGCGATCACCGCGGACAAAGGCTTTCAAAGAGCCTAAGGCTGGGCATTATCCATCCTGCCGGCGTGAGAAACCGAAGGAAGCCAGGTGGCGACTGAGAACACAAACGAGCTCCAGACGAGTAGCACCTCCGTAGTGCCGGTGCAGAAACCTACCTTTGTCGAAGCGCTGCGTTTCTGGCTCAAGCTCGGATTTGTGAGCTTCGGCGGACCCACGGGCCAGATCGCCATCATGCGTGCCGAGTTGGTCGAGAAGAGACGGTGGATTAGTGAAGAGAGGTTTTTACACGCGCTGAATTTTTGCATGCTCTTGCCAGGACCGGAGGCGCAACAGCTCGCCATTTACATCGGCTGGTCTCTTCACGGAACGTGGGGCGGCGCTGTAGCCGGTGGCCTGTTTGTCCTGCCAGCGGCACTAATTCTCTGGCTCTTGAGCTGGCTCTATGTGTCGGCAGGAGACGTCGGCTGGATCAAGGCAATCTTTTACGGGCTGCAGCCCGCTGTTGTAGCGATCGTTGCCATTGCCATTCTGCGAATCGGTAGGAGGGCTTTGCGAAATGCTTTTTCCTGGTTGGTGGCAGCGCTCGCGTTCGTAGCAATCTTTTTCTTCAGGGCTCCATTTGGGCTGATAATTCTCGCAGCGGCATTCTTGGGTCTCCTGGCCAGCCATTTAGTGGCCGGCCTATTTTCGGCTGGAAATCATCACAACCCTCCGCCGAAACCTCCGCAGGAGCAAGATCGCGCGCGCGCGACGTGGCGTATGCTTCCCGTCGCAGCCGTTTGTCTCGGACTATGGATTGCGCCAATTCTTGTTGCTGGAATTACCCGCGGGTGGGACCGACATACTCGTTCAACAGGGGATGTTCTTCAGCAAGGCAGCGCTGATTACTTTCGGAGGAGCTTACGCCGTGCTTCCGTACGTCGCGCAGCAGACGGTTGAACATTATCACTGGGTGAACACTTCACAAATGATGGCCGGACTTGCCCTGGCCGAAACGACTCCCGGCCCACTCATCATGGTGCTCCAATTCGTCGGCTTCATCGGAGCCTGGCAGAACCCCGGAGATCTCTCTCCACTGCTCGCAGCAACATTAGGAGCAGCCATCACTACCTGGTCGACTTTCCTGCCGTGTTTTCTTTTCATTCTCGTCTTTGCGCCATTGGTAGATCGTGTTCGGCATCTCCGGGCGCTTGATGCCGCTCTCTCAACGATCACCGCTGCCGTAGTGGGAGTGATCCTAAACCTTGCGGTATGGTTCGGTCAGCACGTTCTCTTTCCGCTCGGTCGGCCTGACTTCTATGCGATCTTCCTCGCCCTCTTGTTTTTTCTCTGGCTCTGGCGAGGCAAATGGGAGGTCATCCCCGTGGTGTTCGCCGGCGGTCTGCTTGGCCTCGTCGGCAAATTGCTACTTGGCCTTTGACGCCAAGTGTCGATCGTTTAGGGGGACCCGCCTCGGCAAAAATTGAGAAACTTGTAGAGGCCCTTCTGCCAAACGCCTTGGATTTCGCAGGTCGCTTGACACAAGCCCCGCAACCCGTTTGTTCGGGCTATCTAAGTCTCTTAGACTGCCGGTCGAGTGATCTGAAACTTAGTTTTCTGACCCTTCGATCGCATTCGCTATTAGATCGAAGATCTGAGTGTTGTCGAGAAAGCCGCGCACCTCTTCGCTTCCCGGTCCCTCACCCACAAGCCAGACGTCGCCCCCGGTATGCAATGCCGATCTGAATGGAAGAAGCGCCGGCTGCGCATAATCGACGTCGGTCTCTTTGATGGCTTCCTCGACAGAATACATTTGCTCTCCAGGGCGCGCGATGATCCGAGTTCGTGTGGTTGCAGCCTTTCGATCGGAACCCGGCCCGCTGGCCCAAGTGAAGTAACTCGTGCCGAGGAGCGGATGCGTTCCGAGCAGGCTCTCGCCTCGTAGCCAGAGCGGCGCTGGCGGACCGTTAAATGAGAATCCGCCGTTGTTGTGGTCGGTGGTGGCGAGGAGAAGCGTGTCCGCACTCAGATTCTTGCGAAGCCACTCAATCGTCGCATCAAATTCGAGGACTTCGATAAGCGCGCGTTTGGCGTGATTCAAGTGCGCGGCCTTGTCCGGTAGGCTCGCCTCGACCACAAGCAAAAATGGTCGCCCCCGCGCCTGCAAGAGAGTCACGGCTCTCTCGACCATATCTCTAAGCCGCAATGTTCTCGTGCCATCGGCGAAGTACGGGAACGTGTCCGCATAGAAGACGCCGAGGATCGGTCTGGCGGCAACGCCATTCTCAGTATAATTCTGAAAGTCCGCCCAATTCTGGAATATTGCGATCGGTAAATCGGCAAGCTTTTCCTGAGTTTGCTCTACAATGTTCCGCTCGCCAGCCTTATAGATGACGGTGGGATCCTTCACGCGATCAAAGAACCATTTCGCTCCTCCTCCGAGCACGATATCCCAGCGAGTGGCGACCTGATCCGCGATTTTGAAAGCAATAAACTCGTGCTGGTCGCGATTGGGATGCTCGACGAGAAATGGCGCGGGGGTTGCGCCCGTCACCGAATCATCCGTGATCACGCCAGTGGACCAGTTCGCTGCTTTTGCAAGATCGAGAATGCTAGGAGGTGATGAGGAGGCTCCGGGATGTGCCATGCCGATGACACGATTGTCCGCCTTGATACCCCTGGCCATCGCGGTAGCGGCCGCGCCAGAATCGGTCACGATGTCAGAGCCCGAATAGGTCCGCACGAAAGCGGTGTGCGCAAAGCGCTCGAGCGCAAGTCGCCCCTCCGCGCCCAGAGAGTAGGCGCGCGCGGCCGTAATCAACTCGAGCGAGGTTCCATCGGCGATGACAAGCACAATCCCATCTATTTTTCCCTGTGCCTTTGAGGTGAAGGCTCCGATGAGAACCGAAACAAGAAGCGCCAGGACAAAATACTGCCGGGACTTTGCACGTGTCAGGAGCACAGGCGAGTGCGGCGGCCACAGACTGATCTTCCGTTGCCGCGGGAACCCAGCCATGAATTCTTCAATGCCCACTTTTATCATGACGCGTTCTGTTTATCGGTCGCTCGGAGTCAAAAGTCGTGTGACAAAATCGCCACAATAGGCCTGCAGCGGCACTCTCTCGACCATCGACAGGGCGAGTGGCACACGCAGCGGGTTGACCTCTGCTTACAAGTCCAGAGCGGATTCCAACGGCCTATTGGGATCGAGGTTGTGCGCCCGGAGCCACTCCGGATTGAAGAGCTTGGATTGATATTTGTG
>DATDKN010000279.1:0-3995 GCA_036519995.1 Terrimicrobium sp.
TCCTCTTGGGCACGGATTCGAGGGCATGCCCGGTCAGCACCGACTTTGTGCTCAGCTTGCAGGGCAACGGGATAACATTATCACGCCGTTTCTGGGATCGTGGGGTTCGCGACATCCCCACTTTCCAAACAATGGTGCGAAACGAAGCACCTCATAAACCGGCTTTTGCCGTGGTGGCACGTTTTTCAAGTCATCATTTCTTGTTGCGCAGGTGGTTACGGAGCGCGGGCCTCGACCCAGATCGCGATGTCCGTGTGGTCGTTTTGCCGCCGCCCCTGGTTGCCGAGCATTTAAAGGAAGGGCAGATCGACGGGTTCTGTGCGGGAGAGCCGTGGAACTCTGCGGCGGCGCTTTCCGGAGAGGGTTGGGTGGTTGCGACGAGCCTTTCACTCGCTCCGAGGCATCCCGAGAAGGTCCTGCTCGTCCGCGACCAACTGATTCTTCGTCAACCGGAAGCGTACGGCATCTTGCGAACAGCGATTACGGAAGCCTGTCGTTTCTGTGATCAACCTGAGAACCGCAGGAATGTGGCGGACATTCTTCACAAGGCACGCATCTTTCCTGTCTCGAAAGAAGTTCTGATAAACTCGCTCGTCGGACCGTTCCACACGGGTGTTGCCGATTTGGGTTCGGCAGAGCCATTTCTCGTCTTTCATAAGGATGGCGCGAACGAAGCAACGGAGGAGCGTGCCAAATGGTGCTTGGAGGCCGTCTTGGAAGCCGGCGCCCTTAAGGCCAGCAGTCGAACTCGCAAACTTTGCCTGGAGGCATTCCTCGACAAGCGCGAGCGGAGCCTTCCGCCGTCCGCGCGGACTACCCCGCCTTCAATTGCTAAGTAATGAAAAGGTGAAAAGTCTCGGGCTGCCGAGAAAAAGGCACGAAAGGTGCTCTGGCCCTAAGCAAGACAACGGTAATTGCGCAGGGCATGAACTTCGAAACTCGCCAGGAGTCGGTTGGACAGGTGGACTCACGTCTGGCGTGCGCGCCTCATCTTAGAACTGTCTGGTGCGCAGTTGACAGGGGAAAGGGAACCATCTCGGGAACGTTGCCGGCTCCTCATCCGCCGACGCTCAACGAGAATTCAGGAAGGGAAACTTACTAACCATGGAAAAATTCGGGAATCGGGAACGCTCCACGAGGGACGGAACGTTACGGGACGAGGTACACTCAGGCATCACGCGGCGTCGATTTCTCTCGGGATCGGCCAAGGGAATTGGCCTCTCGGCCTTACTGAGTGGACTGCCGACCGGGTGGGTTGGCTCCGTGTTTGCAAACGATGCCCCGGAAACCTCAGACCTTAAGATCGGCATCATCGCCTTAACCGATTGTTCAACCATCGTCATCGCGCACGAGAAGGGCCTCTTTAAAAAGTATGGGATCAATTCAGTGGTGAGCAAGGGAGCTAGCTGGGCAGCCATTAGGGACGCGCTCTCCAACGGCGATATCCAAGCGACGCACATGTTGTTAGGCATGCCGATCGCTTCGACGATGGGCCTGGCGGGATCACCGAAGAAGCCGATGATCGTTCCATGGCTGCTAAACCGCAACGGGCAAGCCATCACGTTATCAAACAAGTATAAGGGAAAGATCACCGAGGATCCGGCAACCCTCAAGCCGTTTGTTGACGAAGCGAAGGCCGGCGGGATGCCACTTTCGTTTGCCATGACCTTTCCGCCGGGGACGCACGCGATGTGGCTACGCTATTATCTCGGCGCAGGCGGGATCAACCCGGATACCGACGTTGCCCTCATTACCGTTCCCCCGCCGCAGATGGTTGCCAATATGAAGATCGGCAAAATGGATGGATTCTGTGTGGGCGAACCATGGAACGCTCGCGCGATTGCGGACGATGTTGGTTTTACCGGCATCACCACCCAGGCAATCTGGAAAGACCATCCTGAGAAGGTCTGCGCGTTCACGGCAGAGTTTGCGGACGCCAATCCAAAAACCGTCAAAGCCGTGGTGAAGGCGTTGCACGAAGCGAGCGTTTGGGCAGACGATTTGAACAACCGGCCGGAATTGGCGAGGATCGTAGCCTCTCCCACCTACATCAATTGCCCGGAAGACGTTATTCTAAGCCGCCTCCAGGGGAAATACATCATGGGTGACGGCCGCAAATTCCGCGATCCCAACTACATGATTTTCAGTGAGCGCAACTGCAACTATCCGCAACCGAAATACGCCAAGTGGTGGCTGACGCAGTTTCGTCGTTGGGGGTTCGTTGAGGCGGCCCCGGACTACGAAGGCATATCTAAGCAGGTGATGCGGGTAGACATTTATGAAGAGGCGATGAAGGAGCTTGGCTATTCTCATGCAGGCCTTAGCGATGCGCCGGAAACGCTCTTTGACAACGTTCCGTTTGATCCAAAAGGCGACCTGGAAGCCTATGCTAAGAGTTTCTCCGTTCATAACCTAAAGGGTTAAAGATGACGGACCTCGCTCATCCACAGGGAAACGGACTCAGGCCCGATGGGCCGTCTCCGCTTCGTTCGACAGAACTTTTGGCGCGACGGGGCGAGGCTCTCGACCTTTCCCGGCTGCTTGCACGTAGTCGATCGGCTGAACTGTCGGTAGCTGGCGATCCCGAACTCGAGCACCTCACGTTCGGAATTCTCCCGTTGACCGATTGCGCCCCCATTGTCATCGCGCATGAAAAGAAGTTATTCGAACGGTCGGGCATCACCTCGAGCGTGGCCAAATTTGGGAGCTGGACAGCTAGCCGGGATGGGCTCTTAAGCGGAAGAGCGCACGCAGCGCAGATGCTCTTCGGCATGCCTGTGGCCGCGGCCGTCGGCAAACTCGGCACGGAGCATAGACCGCTCGTTATTCCGTGGATCCTTAATCGGAACGGCCAGGCGATCACCATATCGGTTAGACACTCTCGGCGGGTAAGTTCAAGCGCCCGCGAGCTTCGCGCCTTCGCGCAGGAGTGTCGCGAGA
The DNA here is from genome assembly GCA_036519995.1 of Terrimicrobium sp. GTDB lineage: Bacteria > Verrucomicrobiota > Verrucomicrobiia > Chthoniobacterales > Terrimicrobiaceae > DASTFP01. Next base: position 2,941 of record DATDKN010000279.1, read on the forward strand.
AGGGTCGGCCGATGGTCTTTGCCATGACGCTTCAACCGGGGACGCACGCCATGTGGCTTCGTTACTGGCTCGCGTCCGGAGGCATCAATCCGGACCTCGATGTTGCCCTGATCACTATCCCCCCGCCCATGATGGTAGCGAACATGCGGGCGGGGCGGCTTGACGGATTTTGCGCGGGCGAACCATGGAATGTGAGGGCCATCGAGGAGGAACTTGGTTTTACGGCGGTGCTCAGCGAGGAAATCTGGCCCGATCATCCCGAAAAGGTCCTCGCGTTCACTGAGGATTTTTCCGAGGCGCACCCGAATTCGGTGAAGGCAGCTCTCAAAGCCCTGCACGAAGCTTCCCTGTGGTGCGACGAGGAAAGTAACCGAGATGAGTTGGCAGCAATTCTCGAACAACCCCAATACCTTGCTTGTCCTGCCGGAACCATCAAGTCACGCCTGGGCCCGATGGTCGACTGTGCGAGCGGTCGCACCGCCCAGAATCTGCGAGGTTTGACGTTCTCTCGTCGCGAATGCAACTATCCACAGCCGAAATTTGCGGTCTGGTGGTTGTCGCAATTTCGCCGCTGGGGCATGCTTGCCGCCGCGCCTGATTATCTCGGGGTGGCCACCCGCGTGATGCGCCCCGATTTCTACGAGGCTGCCATGAACGAGCTGGGCATCCCGCAGGGGCGGCCGGAATTCACTTCCGAAACCCTCCTCGATGGAAAGGTTTTCGATCCAGCGCAGCCGGAGAAGTACGCCGCAGATTTCGAGATTACTGCTCTCAAGAAAAAGCCGGAACTCCATGAATCATGAAAGAATCGCTTAAGAAAATTGATTGGCTAATTCTCCCGGCGATCGGCATAGCCCTTTGCATCCTGCTTTGGAACTTGATTGCCGGCAAGGAAGTGAGGAAGGAAGCGCTGGATGACTTTGGGGACAAGGTGGTCAAGGTCCAGCGGGTTGGAGTGTCCGCGGACCTTCCCTCGCCGGCCGAAACGTGGATGAAGAGCAGGCCCTACATCCTTGAGCCGTTCGCCAAGCGCGGCGAGTTGGATCAGGGGATTC
>DATDKN010000280.1:0-2876 GCA_036519995.1 Terrimicrobium sp.
TCTTGCGCACGGCCGAGATGAGACAATGAATCGAACCGTTGACATTTAGATGCTATGCGCTGGTCCCTTAAAATCGCAAGTGTTGCCGGAACTGAAGTCCGCATCCACATCACATTCCTCCTATTTTTGGCATGGATTGGATTCTCTTACTATCGGGTTGGAGGTGCGGCCGCCGCGATTCCGGGCGTGCTTTTCCTGCTAGCGCTCTTTGGCTGCGTCTTGCTGCATGAATTTGGCCACGTTCTGGCGGCACGAGCTTTCGGGATTCCCACGCCCGACATTACGCTGCTCCCGATTGGCGGGGTGGCCCGACTTCAGCGAATGCCCGATAAGCCTTGGCAGGAATTGATTGTCGCCATCGCTGGCCCTCTGGTCAACGTGGTCATTGCTATTGTGCTGATTCTCTTTCTCGGCCATCCGGCTTCCATTGAGAACTTGGAACAAGTTGAGCGCCCAGGTGTGGGCATGCTCACCAAGTTGGCTTCGGTAAATGTGATCCTGGTCCTGTTCAACTTGATCCCAGCGTTTCCGATGGATGGCGGGCGCGTGCTTCGTGCGCTCCTCGCAATGGCTCTTCCTTACGGACGAGCCACCCAGATCGCAGCTTGGATCGGGCAGGCCATGGCATTTGTCTTTGGTTTTGTCGGACTCTTCAGCAATCCACTGCTCATCTTTATTGCCCTCTTCATCTTTCTTGGCGCCCAGCAAGAGGCTGCGATGGCACAATTGAAGGACCTCTCGTTAAATCTGCCGGTCTCCGAGGCAATGGTGACGCATCTGGTAAGACTTCCTCCCGAGGCCACGTTGGAGGATGCCGTGGAAGCGCTCCTCCGCACATCCCAGCACGAGTTTCCGGTAGTGGATTCAGAGGATCGAATCCTCGGCGTACTTACACGAGACAGGCTGATCGCCGCATTGAAGCAAAGGGGATCGACAGCGGCGGTCGCGGACGTCATGCAGCGCGACCTGCCGACAGTCCGGGCAGACGAGCCATTTGACAAGGCGTTTCAGCTCATGCAGGAAAGCGCCTTTCCTGCGCTCCCGGTGGTGGATCGTTTTGGCAGGTTGCGCGGTCTCATCACTCCGGAAAACGTCGGCGAGTTGATGATGGTCAGCAGCCTGCTGCCCAAAACCGGCCGACCTCCTTGGCGCAGTTCCGCCTCGTAGATAGTGAGTCATGAGAACCGTCGCTCTGCCATCTGGCGAGAAGGTGCCCGCTTTGGGCATGGGAACCTGGCGGATGGGCGAAAACATGGCGATGCGGGCTGAAGAGATCGAAACGTTGCGATTGGGGCTCGAGCTTGGTGTTACTCTGATCGACACCGCAGAGATGTATGGCGAGGGCCGCACTGAAGAGCTTGTCGGCGAAGCCCTCACTCAGAGCCGCGATCAGGCGTTCAGCAAAGTTTATCCGCACAACGCCTCTCGCAGCGGGACCATCGCTGCATGCGAACGGAGCTTGCGTCGATTGCGAACCGACCGGATCGACTTATATCTGCTGCATTGGCGCGGAACTGTGCCGCTCGAGGAAACCATGGAGGCCTTCACCAGCCTGCAAAGCAAGGGCAAGATCCGGTATTATGGTGTCAGCAATTTTGACGTCGATGACATGGAAGAATTGTGGCGAGTTCCGGAAGGTTCCTCAACCACGGCCAACCAGGTCCTTTACAACCTTCGGCGACGCGGAATTGAATGGGATCTTCTTCCATGGCTTCGCGAGTGGCGTGTGCCCATTATGGCGTATTCACCGATCGAGCAGGGACGGCTCACGCATGACAAAACACTTGCCGCTTTTGCACGCAAGTCGGGCATGACCCCCACTCAAGCCGCACTGGCTTGGTTGTTTGCTAGCAATGACATCGCCGTAATCCCAAAGACCAGCAATCGCTCGCGACTTCAGGAAAACCTCCGTGCGCTCGATCACGAACTGACACCAGACCAACTCCTGGAGCTAGATCGCTTGTTCCCTCCGCCGTCAAAACGCCGGCCTCTTGAGATGATCTGATTCGGCAGGTGCGAACGGTTTGATTTGCCTCGGAACCAGCGACGTCCTCATCGAAGCGAGGTAACCGGGTTTCCGGTCTAACGGATCCTGTCCTGTTGCAATATCCTTCGCTGTAACGTAAGGCCACCTCGGAATTCACGGATGGCAATCATTCAACTTACAATCAGCGCCGTCATCTTTGTGACGGCACTGGTCGCGTCCGGACACGCAGTAATCTACAAGCGCGAACCACGCGCTGCCGCCCTTTGGGTTCTCGTGATCTGGCTCATTCCTGCAGCCGGCTCGATTCTGTATCTTCTCTTGGGTGTCAATCGCGTGCGACGGCAGGCGGTCGCGATGCGAGGCGAGAAGGTCCATCATCGCGCGAGCGCTAACACAAGCTCGTCCACCGGAAATCGTGTTCGGTCCAGAAGAGGAATCATTCCGCTTGTTCTCCCGGCTTGTCGAACGAGTGACCGCGCGGCCCCTGCTTGGAGGCAACCACATCGTGCCACTAGCTAGCGGCATCGAGGCTTATCCGTCTATGCTTGAGGCGATTGAAGCCGCAAGAACCTCGATCGGACTTTCCACCTACATTTTCGATGGCGCCGGTGGCGGGAAGCAGTTCGTCGATGCTCTTGGAGGGGCCCACGCTCGTGGCATCGAGGTCCGCGTTTTGATCGATGCAGTCGGGGCGAACTATTCGTGGCCTCCAGTCGCCCGACGGTTACGAGAGCAGGGAGTGAGCGTGGCGCTGTTCAACCCCCGCTTGATCCCACGATGGGTGCCCGCCATTAACTTGCGTAACCACCGGAAAATTCTCATCGTGGATGGTCTGCTGGGCTTCACCGGCGGCTTCAACATCAAGCGCGAATATTGGAGCCTCGAAGCG
>DATDKN010000281.1:0-7553 GCA_036519995.1 Terrimicrobium sp.
TACCACGCTACCACGCAAGCAAGCGCCAGTGTTGCGATGCGGTAGCTGTTGTTAAGAAACCTTTGAACCCATCGAATGGCGTTGACGTGAGCTCACACTACTTGTTTGGCGTGCGTATCCGGTGAAAGCGACAGTCGTTCCAGAAGTGCGGCGCGCCGTGTTGGTCTCCACTTACGCGCTGGAGGGCTTCGAGCTGGAGACGGGCGTGCACGTGCAGCAGGCGAGCCGGCTGGAGGACGCGGCGAAATGGCGCGCTCTTTTTGATCCGCTCGTGGCAGAGCCCGCGTCGCGACCACAGCTCGGGACAGCGCTGCACGATTATCTAATGGCGCAGCACTCGCCGGATGCGGTGGCGACCGCGTGGCGCGAGCACTTTGCCTTGGCGGATTCTACTCGATGAAGACGATCGTCATCACGGGAGCGGCGGGATTTGTCGGCGGTCACGCGTGTGCCTTGTTTCAACGCCAGGGCTGGCGGGTAATTGGCACAGACCGCAGGGAGCCGGTATGGCCGGCCGGGGATAGTTTCTACCGTTGCGACCTGCTCGATCGAGAGGGCCTGCGGGCGCTCGCGCGGCAGATCAATCCCGCGGTTATCCTCCATCTCGGCGCCGCGACCCGCGTGGCGGGGCTGCGCTGGGAGGACTATGCGGTCAATGTGGCGGGGGTGGATAACGTCATCGCCGCCGTGGAGGCTGCGCCCGCGTGCGAGCGGGTGATCTTCGCCTCCACTCGGCTCATTTGTCCGGTCTATTCACCGGGCACTCACCTCTGGGACTATCGTCCGCCAAACTTGTACGGAGCGAGCAAGGTGGAGGGCGAAAGGCTCGTGCGCCAGAGCCCTCTGCGGGTACCGTGGATTATAGTGCGGCCGACGGGCATCTGGGGACCCGGTTTTCGCTCGCCATCATATCGCGACTTCTTCGTCCAGGTGCAGCGGGGGCTGTATTTTCACATTCGAGGGATTACGCCGACGCGCACCTTCGGCTATGTGGGAAACACCGCCTATCAAATGCTCCGCCTCGCCGAGGCGCCGCTGGAGCAGGTAGCGGGCTCGGTGCACTACCTCGGAGACTACGAGCCGCTGCAGGTGCGCGTCTGGGCGGACATGATTGCCAAGAAGCTTGGCCGGCCAGCGGTGCGCGAACTCCCGCGCTCGGTGGCGCGCGGCGCAGCTATGGTGGGCGACATGCTCGGGCGGGTGGGCCTGAATCAGTTTCCGCTGAACTCCTCCCGCTACCGCAACATGACGGCCGATTCAGTCTACGACCTCTCGGCCCTCGCACAGGTGGCACCCGCTCTGCCCCACACGCTCGAGACTGGCACCGAGCTCACGACGCGGTGGATGCGGGATGGAGAGAAGAGCCGCCCGTTCTAGGCTCGATCCAACGCTCGATCGAAGAAGCCCTATGCATCGCCTGCGGGATTCATCTCATCAGTAACGTCTACGCTCCCGACGCGGTGGGCGGCGCTGCGCTCTACACGGACATGGCGATCCACCGCTAAGGGCAGAAGTCGTCAGCACTCCTTCAGGGGACAGCATCGACGTGCTGTAAGACAGCCGGAATGCCTACTATACGAACTATCAGCAGGAGTATAAGCCGGTCCAAAGAGCGAACCTCTTCGATGACCTTCGCCTTAGTGTCGTCGAAAATCGACAGGAGCGGGACGGCTCGAATAACTGATTCCGCCAGCGTTAACGGCGCCGCGTGGCACGCGCCGAGTGGGATGCCTGGCACGGTCCACGGCATCGCCTCGTCCCGGGGATCTGTCTGGTCTGGATTGCTGATACCATTCGCGTACGGCTCGAACGTCGAGTTTGGCCATGAGGCGCCACGCAGCGGCGTTTGGAATCCTTTCGTCGCCAAACAGCTCGGAGGAGATCAGCGATGCGCCAAATCTCCATACTGTTACACATCCGATTTAGACCTCACGACCTCGATGTTGCCGCGTGTGGCGTTGGAATACGGGACACAATTGGTGCGCCGCGACGATAAACAGGAATTTATCGGCTTCCACGCCGATATCGAAGAACAGCAGCGCACGGGGATCGAGTTTCGCGGCAGGTCGAATTGATTCAAGGGTGCCGGCAAACCCAAATTCGTGTCGCAACCCGAACGTGAACGGGACGACCGGCGGCCAGCGAGCGGTCAACCGCGGCTGGCCTTGCCCGCACCAGTTTGAACGATCTCGTTTGCCTTTCCGAGGAAGTCTCTTAGTCTTGCGTTTCGCCATGAAGATGCGTCCCTCTCACCCGTTTGTGACTTTCTTCCTCGGATGTTTTTTGGTTCTTTGCCTCAGCACCTATGCCGGGACGTACAGTGGCACGGTCTCGGACCTCGACGCGGGCAACGGTTATCTGACCGTAACAAATCCGGACCATCAAACCACGCAGACGTTCAAGGTAACCTCAGAGACCATTATAGTGACTTCGGACGGTAAGCCGAGCCAACTTCTTGATTTGATCGAGGGCACGCGCGTTGCGGTGGACGCCGATCCGGGTACCGGAAAAATCGCTGAAAAGATCACGGTCCTGCCTGATGTCTCCGCCGAACCGCCCTGACGGACCAGTTGGAATTTCGTCGGCAGGAGCACCTTGGCGGGTTCAAGCTTGAACAACAAGGCAGACCGCCGGATGGCAATGAAGCTCCGGAAGGGCAGCAGTCGAAAATCAATCGCATTGTGCGGAGCACCGCGGTAGGCAACTGGATCAAGCGACTACACGACTTTACGTGCCAAATCTGCAGCACTCGACTCGAGACGCCGGCAGGCGCCTATGCGGAAATCTGCCATATCAAGCCGCTCGGTCGCCCTCGCAATGGGCCGGATGTTCCAGAGAAATATTCTTTATCGTTGCCCGAATTGCCATGTCCTCCTCGAGGAATATTCTCTGTGGATAAGGAACAATGGCCCGCAGCCGGTGCTCGCCACTGCCGAAAGTCACCGTTGATGCCCGCTTTTCGACCATCTTTTTGATTAAGGCAAAATTTGAAAAAACAGCGTGTATCCCCAACGATTGCTTTTGACGGACTGCCTGTTAACGAAGCGGGCTCACGAAGACGCTGTCCCAGGCGCTGGCCACCGCCCTCCAACATGTGCGCGACCTGGAGGCCACGGTCGGCACCACGGTAGCGGAAATCGAGGGCACGCCGAATCATCCGAGCATGCGCGCCAGCAGTTTTGCCAGACGCCGGAGCGTCCACACTGCGATGCTGAAATCTTCAAACAAGGCAGTGGCGGAGAGTGATGCGGAGGCGGTTTCCTCCTTCAGGCGGGTCATTTCTTCGCCTTTGAGTTTGGTTCTTGCGAGAAGCTCCCGGATGAGATCGGGGTGCTCGGTTTCGGTGGCACGGGTAGCGAGGGAGAGGACTTCCTCGAGCGTCTCGCTCAGAACGGCCGGTCCGCCTTGACGTCCGAGCGCGTGGCCGAAATAACGAACGCCTTCCTCGATGTGGCGGATGATGCTGAGTTCCGCGCGAAGCAGATGGAGGCGGGTGGCGTCCGCCTGATTCAGGGAGCTTCTCGAAGCCAGTCTGGCGGCGAATTCCTCGATAGCAAGAGCAAGATCCTGAAAAGCACGGGGCGGCGCTTCTTCCTCAGGAGATTGCTTGGGAGTAGTCACATGGATCATGTTGAGCAGGCGGGCCAACTCCTTCTGCATGAGATCAAACGCGCTGGAAGGGTCGTCCAGGGCCTGTGAGCGAAGGAACATCGGCCGCGATGGATCGTCGATCGCGGTTGTATCGGGCCAGAGTCTCTTGAGAAACTCGAGGACGTGTCCGAGTGCCGGGGAGAGAAGCAGCGCGGGAAGAAGATTGGAGATCAGAAAAACAACCGCAAGCTTTGTCGTGATGGGAAGCGAAAGGGAATTCAGAAGAGCTGCACCGAGGGGAACTCCCGCTTGCTCAACAACAAAAAGCGCGACCATGACGGCGCCGCTGAGGACGCAAAAGAAATCCTCGAGGCGCACCAGCCGGAGCTGTTCGCCGCGCAGCCCAGCGGAAAGGAACATGCGCAGGCCGATCGCGCCAAGGTTCGTCCCGTAGAGCATCAGCATGGCCGGTTTCAAGTCAAGCACTCCGTTCGCCGCAAAGGTGATGATGAGCATGGCGGCGCCGGTGTTGGATTGCAAAAGCATCGCGACAAGAACGCCTGCGAGAAAGGTTAGGCTGGAATAGCCGAGCGCGAAGGACATCGCGCTCTGAAACCATGCATCATCCTTTAGCGGAGCGGCACCGGCGCCCATTTCCTCCAGACCGAAAAGAATGAGGCCCATGCCGAGAAGCGAGCCCGCAAGCGTTTGCCAAAACGGAATTCGGAGAGTTCCCAGCGCGATTCCCGCGCCTCCCACTATATAGGCGACGATAGGATGGATATTCAGCGCGGTCACGAATGCGAGCGCAGTTAGGCCGACATTGCACCAGACAATTATCGGCGCCGCAGCCCGCGCTTTGATGAGCCCACTGTCGGTCAGGCTGACCAGAATGAAGGTCACTGCGGTCGCGCTTTGCATGACTGCGCCTGCGAGAGTCCCCAGTCCCGCTCCGAACAGCGGCGAATGCGTTGTTCGCTTGATGACGTTGCGGAAGCTCGATCCGTAAAGCCGGCGTAGATTCTCTCCGATGAGACGCAAGCCCAGAAAAAACAGCCCCAAACCCAGAATCAGAGAGTTGGCCGACGTCATTTCTTTCTAGGCACTTGAATGGGGATTATGATAGCGAGCCGCTTGCAATTGGTAAGTGTGTGCAGAAGCCTCCAAACTGCGGGGTTGGCTTCCAATGCTTCACCACACCTGTGCGATCCCGATACAAGAGTTGGAAAGCCACGGCACATACTCGGCTTCTGCGATAGGCGTTACCCGTAGTGCTTCATGATGGATTCTCATTCTTCCTGTTCGATGGTTTTGAGCAGGACCGTGACGCTGTTCACATGTTCTTGGGTCCGCTCTATGATTTCACCGATAACGCCTTTGCTGTCGAAAACGTTGATATCTTTATCCGGTTGCTGGCATGTTCCAACTCATGCACAGCGGCTTCCTTGAGAGCCCCCAGTTTCCATTGTGTAACCTCTCTAGGTGGCGGCTCGGAGGAGCTATGGTTGGCCCGAAGACAGGTCGTCCTGCGGGGGCTGCTGGACCAGCCGCTCGCGGCGGGCCACTTGGCGCAGCTCTTTGCGTAGCTCCTCCGTTGCGCCTTGATGTGCTCAATGCGCTCAACACCTCTAACCTTTTTAGAGAATGTTAACATTTTCATGCCACTTCTACCTCCTTGGCGCATTAGGCGCACTTAGGCGCATACTGCTGGATTACGTATTTGTTCGTCGTCACGTCACGGCGCCGCTCTTCGCTATATCGAACATCTTCGCTCTTGTGTATTTCAAAGCCATCGACCTCGATGGACTCGTTCTCGAACGTCTTTTTCATAATGCCGCCAATTCGGAGCAGGGCGGCCTTCTCATCTGGCGCATTATTGGCCACGCCGGGATATCGAGCGAATGACCTTGGCAAATCTCCAGAATGTCGGATGCGGTCAGGCTTTCATCGAGACGCGCATCCTCCTCTGCCGCCAGGCAGACTTGGCGCAGCCAGTCTCGGGCCGGATTGGAAGCCCTCTCCTGCGCGACTTCATGGCCATCCAGAGGCGAGGGAAGCTCGAAAAGCTCCTGAATGATCCAGTCCATGACTTGACTCCACAGGCGAAATCTTCCCACACCTCTAATGTCTTCACTAGATGGCTTGCCATGCGCTACCCACTGGCCAACGATAGAATAGACCGCGCCTAGGAATCGCGATTGATTAGCCGCAATGTGCGCAAGCAGACCACCCTCGGCATACCGCCGGAACCTGAAGCCTCGTCTCTTTCGTATACGGATTATGCACGAGCGATTCGCTAAGTCCCGTGTGCTCTCAAACCCATTCGAGGTCAGCTGAAAAACGAACCGATCTGGTCGGACTTGGACCTCGCCATGATAGGGGACGCGCGCTGTAACGGAGAGTCCGAGCCATCGGCCGGAACGGCTGTAGACGGAAGGGGCGCCCTAATGAGATGCTCAAACGCTTCTCCCTATATGAGAAGAAGCCATCAAGAACTACGACGTTGCTTGTGCAGCCTTCGCGGTTGCGGGGTGACTCACGAGGGACAGCTCTATCGGGGCCTCTCGTCCTCGTAGCCGAACATCACCGTAACTTTGAGCTTCAAACTCGGGCGAGAGAGTCACCCCCTTGAGCACGCTGGCCGAGGCCACGAGCGAGGCGGCCCTAGCCTTGCCTTCCTCCTGCAGACGAGCCGCGACGTTTACAGTATCGCCGAAATACGCGATCTGGCGCTTGCTGTTGCCGCATTCGCTCACAACCACCGCTCCAGCATGCAACGCTGCGGAAAATTGGGGGACAGCACCAAACTCACGTTGGTAGAACGCAGCTGATTGCGCGATCTTTTCCTCGATGGCGAAGAAACAAGCCACGCAGCGTGCGTCGCGCAGCCCTCGTTCTAGGGGCCACGTGATGATTGCAGCGTCGCCAACATAGGCATGGACCTCTCCCCCGTGCGCAACAATGGGACTGTCAATGTCGAAGAAGAAGCGAGTAATAAGGTCGTGAACGCGGACTTCGCCCAATTTCTCGGCGAGCCTCGTCGAACCGACAAGGTCGAGAAACATAAAGATGCGCTCTTCGCGTATGGGCCGATGGTATCGCCCGAGCACAAAATTCACGAGAACGCGAGGCCCGATAAGACGTGACAGCTCGAGAAGCGAGCTAAGAATGAGTGATGCGACGAACGCATAAGCCACAATCCTCGGGAGCGCTGCGGAGAGCCAAGTCTGGTCCGGAATTCCTCCGTAAAGGGCAGACTGTAGCGTCGCTGCGGCGACAGCGAGCCCAATCGTCATCGCGATGGATTTTGTCGCTAGCTCGGCAAGGAATGGCAGGCGCACTAGCCGCGGCCAGTTCAGGAAAAAAAGGTGAATGCCCCACCCCACGAGCGCGAGACCGACGCCGTGAAGTCCGCTCCGGAAGTAATTGGCGAGATTTGCCTCGCGAGGAGGATCGAATCCATACCGATAGAGCGCACCCGCGAGAAAGCCCAGGAGTGCGATAATGCCTGCCTGCCGCCAATCAACACGCATAGCGAAATCTAGCATTTCCCATGTCGAGAACCATGCAGGATGATTTGAGCGCGCCCCCCGGCCTCAAAGGCGGTGACCGAACCTTTGCCCCAACCAGAGTGAGGTATGGAGGCGCGGGCGATTTTCTCCGTGACCCATGCGTGCCTCCCTCTCCTTCTATCCCCGCCGGCTCCGTCTTGAGGTGACACAGAGCGAGTAACTCTCAAGGCAGAAAGTCTTCATACAGCATCGCTGCTGCTTCTTGTTATGATATCACAGAGCATAATCCGAATGAATGTTGAGACCGATATTAGTCATGTTGTAGAGATGCTCGCTGGCAACAAGCCAGACGATCTCGCAGATCTCGCGCTCTGAATAATGGTCAGACAGGCGGGCAAATGTGTCAGGGTTGACTTTTTTGTCTTTCGTAAGCTCCGTCACATAGTCCAA
>DATDKN010000282.1:0-6502 GCA_036519995.1 Terrimicrobium sp.
GACGCATGCTTGGGCGGAGGTCTATTTTCCCGAGCATGGTTGGTTTGGCTGCGACCCGAGCCTTGGCCAGGGAACATCAGAAAAACACATTGTCTGCGGTGTCAGTTCGCATCCGCGCGGGGTAATGCCGGTCAGTGGCTACTACTCTGGCTCGAGACGCAGCTACCTGACGATGGATGTTAGCGTCGATATCAAACCACTGAAGACAGCCAGCAGACCGGGACCCGAAACGCAGCAGTCAGCTGATTGTGACGACCGTTAATCGATTCCAGAACGAACATCGAGGGAAGCTTAGAAAGTATGAAGCATGCAGATTCCGGACCTCGGCTGCGTCACTTGATTAATGTTGGAGTTTTGATGTGGCTGACGGGCTGCATAACTGTGACGCGAGAGACAGAGCCCACCACAACCGTCACGACCACGGAGACTCGCTCCTCGACGATCGTTCCCGCCACCTCGACAACGTTGGAGCGAACCGTTTACTAGCGTAACTCCGCCTATGTGACCTGGTCGAACTAGCCGGGATAAAACAGAACTGCGAAGGGTAGATCTGAAAGGATCGTGGATAAGCTAACGCGATCAGGGAGTGTTATCGGTCCCCTCTGTAAGAGGACGTCCTGCCAACCGTGCGTCTCTGGCTTGAACCCTGTCAGGAGAGTTTCTTTCCAGACGTCGCCGGTTGGCCAAAGACCGACCCTGTAGGTGAGTCGAGGAACGATAACCAGGAGGCGCTGGGAATCGAATTTCCTTTCGAAGGCGATAACGGAATGAGAATGTTCCCCCGTGATCGGCACCTCTTGATAGCTTCCCTTCAGAAACAGTCGTTGATTTTCCGCACGAAAGGCTAAGAGACGCTGTAGGACGAAAAGCTTAATCCGACCGCTCTGCCAATCTTCGAGCAGCTCTCTGGGATGCGCATGGCGCAACGACGCCAGAAGCCGTCGCCTTGCCAAATAGTCGACCTTCCGGCGGTTGTCGGGATCGACCAGGCTAAAATCCCAGATCTCAGTCCCCTGGTAAAAATCCGGGACACCAGGAGCGGTGCACTTGATGATAACTTGAGCGAGCGAGTTGATCGCGCCAAGTCGTGCCACGAGCTGGGCCAGTTCGGCGAGATCGCGACAAAACTTTCCGTTGGTCTCCTCATCCAGAATTTTCTCAACGAATGATGTCGTCGCCTCTTCCCAAGCTTCGTTAGGTTCGATCCAGCTGCTATTGATCTTGGCCTCTTTGACCGCCTTGACCATGTATTGTTGAATTCTCTCGACATACTCGCGACGCTCGGTATCTCGAAAATCGCTCAGCGGCCATGTTCCGAGAAGCGTCTGATAAATGAGGTACTCCTCATTTGCAGAGGGCGCGCGGTGATCATCTACTTCAAGGCGATACTTTTTGTTCAGTTTGCTCCAACGGAGGATCGCCTTGCTCCAGAGTTGCGGGACTTCCGAGAGCGCAACAATGCGCAACCGAACATCCTCGCTTCTCTTGGTGTCATGCGTTGAGGTCGCCAGCAGTGTATGCGGCCAGTGGTTGGCTCTTGTCTGATTCAAGGTGTGGAACTCGGCGAGATCGATCCCGAACTGCTCTGGCTTGCCGCCCACCTCATTGAGCGCGACGAGACGATTGTATGCATAGAAGGCGGTGTCTTCGACCCCCTTTGCCATGATCGCGCCGCTACACTGCTGAAACTTCATCACGAACCGGATATGCGCAGCCCTTTGTTGCGGAGTGAGATCTTCAGGGAGGCGCAACAGCAAAATTCCTCTAAGGAAATCAAGCACCGGTTTTTCTATCGTAGGATTTCGCCGCCGCGCCGCGAGGATGGCACGCAAGATGACTCGTTCGTCGTCGTCGGAGACAACTCCCTCTTCGGTCGTATAGGTGCGATAAACCGGAAAGCAAGCGAGGACCTCACGAACGGCCGACGTAAGCATGTTCGTTGTGAAATCACGATAGATGCGATACATCTCCGAGAGTTCGTCGAGCAGCTTTCCGAGCGCGGCAATTTCGCTGCTGAGCGAAAACTGCATGGTTAAAAGCTTCTTTTCATACGCCAGGGCGACGAAGTTCTCATGCAACCCGGTAAAGCTCTCGAATATCTTTGTCATTCGCTTTTCCGCGCTCGGATCGGTAAGGATTTGCACCATTTGATTGGCAAACTCGTATCCGGTCGTGCCATGCACCGGCCAATTCAGGGGCAGCGATTCCCTGGTCAGGTCGAGGATCTTTTCCACGATCAGGAATAGTCCCTTTCCATTCTCCGGGAGCGCTCGCAGTTGTCTGTAGCGTTCCTGCAAGCGATCCAGGTAGCCGCGAGGATTCCAGAGGCCGTCAACGTGATCGATGCGCAAGCCGGTCACATCACCGCTCGCAAGCAGTTTGAAGACGAGCTGGTGAGCGGCTTCGAAAACTTCAGGAATCTCGACGCGGATTGCGGCCAGATGGTTAATATCGAAAAAGCGCCGGTAATTGATTTCTTCGGCGGCGGTGCCCCAATAGCTGAGCCGGTAGACTTGCTCGTCCAGCAGTTCGTGCAGTGCGTCAAAGCTCGAGGTATTGCCGGGCTCGCCTTCAATCGACCGAAGGACTAGGTCGATCGCCTTCGCCACGGACTCCGCACTTTCAGCGAGCTCGCGCAGGTGAACCTTGGCAGCAATTTTCGCCGCGGAACGAGATTGATCTGAAGGAAGCGCCGTAAACTCCCTGGCGGATGCGTCCAGCGCTTGTTGGGAGGAAGAATCGAGGTGCTGGCGGGCACTTTGCAGGATCTTTGCATATGTTGCCGGACTGATCGGAAGTCTCGTCTTGGCATAAGACAGAAAGAATCCGCCCGCCTCAAACAAGAGTTTGAACCCGGCCTCCTCCAGCACTTTTCCGTAACGATCTCCAAGAATCGGCAGCAGGATTCGATCGGAAAGGACAGTCTTAATTGGGTGCCAATCGATATCGAAGTAGCGGGCGTATGGTGAGATTCTCCCATCCTCGAGGACATCCATCCACCAGGTGTTCAACGGGCCACCGATGCCCATGTGATTGGGAACGAAGTCGAGCACCTGCCCCATCTGATGTTCCTTCAACGCCGAGCAATAGGCCTGAAATGAGGCCTCGTCACCAAGAAGTGGATTCAGGCGGTTATGGTCGGAGATATCATACCCGTGGGTGCTCTCGGGCGCTGATTGAAAGTATGGTGATGCGTAAACATCGCTGATTCCGAGAGCTTCCAGGTAGTCAACTATCTGCCGCGCGTCGTCAAAGGTGAAATCAGCGTGGAATTGCAGCCGATATGTTGACCTCGGGATTCGAGGCGAGACGCCCTCGCTCACTGAGTTGTTGTATCCTGCGCGGGCAGGTGCTTGGGCCGTTGTCGAGTCAATCCATGCCTAAGAACAACCAAGGACCTCTCAAGCAGCTCGAGAGTCCCAGCAGCAGGATATTGAACTCTCTCCTCGACGAAGCCTGATTCTCGTGCCGTATCGAGGACAAGCTCCCAGCCCGCTCGGCTTGTCCGAAGCCTGGGCAAGCGAAAGGGGAGCTTTTCATGATGAGCGTTGAAGAAGAGCACGTAAGTATCGTCAGTGACCGGTTCGCCCCGTAAATCGCGGACGTCCATCGTTTGGCCGCTCAGCAGCAGGCCAACTGAACGGGCGTGTCCTGTGTTCCACTCATCGTCAGTCATCTCTTTGCCGGCGGGATTCAGCCACATAATATCCTTGATACCTAATCCGCGGATCGGCCTACCTAGAAAAAACTTTGGCCGACGGAAAACCGGGTGATCCTTACGGAAGCGAATGAGCTTGGCAACGAACTCAGCCTGTGCAATCTCGAAAGGCTTTCGCTCCCAGGAAAACCAACTCAATTCGTTATCCTGACAATAGACGTTATTGTTGCCTCTTTGTGAACGAGCAAACTCATCGCCACCCGAGAGCATCGGCACGCCTTGCGAAAGGAACAATGTCGCCAGGAAGTTGCGCATCTGACGGCGACGCAGACGGTTAATGTTTTCATCCTCTGTGTTTCCTTCCGCCCCGCAATTCCACGAGTTGTTGTGACTATCCCCATCGCGGTTGTCCTCTCCATTGGCCTCGTTGTGTTTTTCGTTATAGGCGACCAGATCGTGTAACGTAAACCCGTCGTGCGCCGTGATGAAGTTGATGCTGGCGTATGGACGCTTGCCATCCTGCTGATACAGATCGGAGCTGCCGGTCAGCCGAGAGGCGAACTCTCCAATCGTGCCCTCGTCGCCCTTCCAGTACTTGCGCATACAGTCGCGGTATTTGCCATTCCACTCCGCCCAGAGCACCGGAAAGTTTCCCACCTGATATCCTCCTTCCCCGACATCCCATGGTTCGGCGATCAGCTTGACGCGTGAGATGACTGGATCCTGGTGAACGATGTCGAAGAAGGCGGAGAGGCGGTTCACTTCATGGAGCTCGCGAGCCAACGTGGAGGCCAGGTCGAAACGAAATCCATCTACGTGCATCTCGAGGATCCAATAGCGCAAACTGTCCATGATCAGCTGGAGCACCCTGGGATGCATCATGTTCAGGGAATTTCCACAGCCCGTGTAATCCATGTAGTAGCGCCGATTTTCGGGGACGAGCCGATAATACGCGGGATTGTCCGCGCCGCGGAAGCAGAGGGTCGGCCCCATGTGATTTCCCTCGCCGGTATGATTATAAACGACGTCGAGAATTACCTCCAAGCCTGCTGCGTGGAGCTTCTTCACCATCTGCTTGAACTCGATGACCTGCTGACCCAGAAAGCCGCTGCTCGAGTAGGTGCATTGAGGCGCAAAATACCCGATCGAATTATAGCCCCAGTAGTTCGATAGACCTTTCTTCTCCAGATATTCGTCGTTTACAAAATGGTGGACGGGCAGAAGCTCGACGGCTGTCACCCCGAGCTTCTTAAAGTAGTCGATGGCAAAATCGCTGGCCAGGCCGGCGTAGCTGCCGCGAATCTCCTCCGGGATATGAGGGCAGAGCTTCGAAAAGCCCTTGACATGCACCTCATAAATTACGGACTCGGAAAGGGGGACGTCGGGGCTCTTGTCGCCGCTCCAGTCGAAATCTTCACTGACGACCACCGATTTCGGGAGGCCGGCCGCGTTATCTCCAGTGTCCTTTTCCAAATCTCCATCTTGACCGTTGAGCTGATAGGCGAACATCTGGTCATTCCATTTGATCAGTCCCGCGACCGCGCGCGCATAGGGATCAACCAGGAGCTTGAATTCATTGAAGCGATGACCTTCCTCCGGTGTATAGAGTCCATGCACACGGTAGCCGTAGAGTTGACCGCTGTTTACGTTCGGCAGAAAGCAATGCCAGACCCCGTCAGTAACCTCAGTAAGCCGCACTTTAGCGTTTTCCTGCACATCCTCGGGACGAGTGAACAAGCAGAGCTCGACGCCGGTAGCGTTTTCTGAGAACAGGGCGAAGTTCGTTCCCTCAGCCGTAACCTTTGCACCTAGTGGATACGGCTTCCCGGGCCAGACCGGCGCCGTCGAGTCATCTCCCATACTTTAGGGCTCGCCCAATATTAGCTAGGTTCACAGTTCTATTCTCAATCGTATGCTGACACATGAGTGGTTTTAAGCAGTTTCCGAGTGATGGTGCATCGCAAGTTCACCGCCCTCCACCAACCGGTTAACTGCTGCGAGTGGAATTCGAAGAAAGTCGGGACGATAATTCAGCTCATAGCCGATTTCGTAAACGGCTTTGTCGAGAGCGAAGAGTTTAAGCAGCGCGTCGAACTCTCCGGCAGTCGGGGGCAGGAAGGATGCTCCCGCCGCAGTTGTTTGATAACCCTCAAGAAACTCTCCGGTGACAAGCTCGAGCCATTTCAAAGCCCACGGTTGCAGCCGGTCCTGATCCTGGGCCTTCTGCTGCAAAAGACTAACCTCGACGGCATAGTCAAAGGAGCGCACCATGCCCGCGACGTCCACCAGCGGCGATCGCTTGAGTAGGCGCTCCCCGAGAGTTTTACGTGGCTCTCCTTCAAAGTCGAGAATGATAAAGTCGTTGCCGGTATTCAAGACCTGCCCGAGATGGTAGTCACCGTGAACACGCGTCTTCGTGGCGGTGATTTTCCGCTTCAGCAGGACCGAGTAGGCCGCGAGAATTCGCGGTGTGCGAGAGAACCACTCGAGAGCTTGGGCCCGGATCTCCGCAGGTAAATCCGGCAGCTTGTTTGTGACCTCGCGCTCCGTGCGCCGGAGAAGAGTGCGCATTGTTTGATAGAGGGAACGCTGGTAGAGAAGGGTAAAAGGTTCCGGGGCAAAATCCGACCCTTCGATCGATTCGAGACATCGATGTAATTCGGCTGTTCGAACGCCGAGCTGGCGCATTCGCGGCGGAAATTCGGCGCCGGCGAGTTCCGTCAGCTCCGGCTCTTCCTCGTCCGACTCTACTGTGCTCGAGAGCACGCGTTCAAAGAATCGGGCAATCCCATCCAGGGCATACGTCCAGCATTCGCCTTGATTTTTGACGTAGGTTGTCAAAAG
>DATDKN010000283.1:0-4512 GCA_036519995.1 Terrimicrobium sp.
TGGTTTCGATGGAACTGAAAGTGTGGGTTGCAGGACGTTTTGGGCCGGCTGCTGAGGGGCAGCTTGTTGCGGGGGGGCAACCTGTTGCTGCGGGGCAGCTTGAGCAGGTTCCGCCGGCGGATTTTCCTGGGCAGCGACCAGCGCTGCGGAGCTCAATAAAGCGGGGAGAACGCGTTTCATGATTTCGTCATGTCTTTGGTACGCAATATACCTTTGTCATCGACCTCCAGCAGAAAAATAAATCGTTGGCCCCTTTGGATATTGATATGGCTGAAATCCGTGGTGACCAATACGGGGACGACTTGACTGCCATTGTCCACGCCGACCGCGATTAAGCGGCCTTTCGTTGGCGACCATCCCAGGGAATTCAGCACTTCGCCCTGGATCTTATAGACATTTCCTCGCAAGCTATTTGCGTTCTCCAAATAGGTCTTCACATCCAGCGGTGTGGCCGTCCGAAACGGTTGCGAGCTCGTCGTGATAAAGAAACGGGAGCCAAGAAATGCGGCCACGACCAAGACAATGGCAACGACGATTCCCAAGGGGAGTCGGGATTTCTTACTGCGCCGCGCCACGCTCCTGATTACCTTTTCCTCAGGCCTAACATCAACCGGAAACTATAAGCGAGTTTTGGCGTTTGCTAAAACGGCGCGCCGCTTCCCGGGCCCACAACTTCGTAAGCCAAGTCTTCGAAGTAGCGTCGGACACGTTCCGCTTGATCGCCTTGAACTTCGATCTCTCTCCCGCGAACTGCACCCCCGCAAGCAAGATGGCGGCGGACGCCGCGCGCCAACTCCTCGATTTCCAAAATTGAAAGATGCGGCGGCAGTTGGCTGACCACGATCACGATCTTCCCTCCACGCTGGGCCCGTTCTCGCCGTAAGACAATCCGAAATTTTTTCTTTGCACTTGAAGGGGCCGAATCTGCCGGAGCCTCCGGCAAACCGACGCTGCTAAGAGTAGAAAACGGGGATTGCAGAGGCTGCTGCGGCGCTGAGATGGGGATCTTCTTGCTCATTTGCTCTGAGGCTCAGCACTAGTTTAGCACGTCTCTTAAGACCGCTCAGCTGCAGGGGCCACCCGCGCGGCGGCACGTTTGCGCGCCGTTGCATCGAGAATCTTCTTTCGCAGGCGCAACGACTTTGGGGTGGCCTCCACGTATTCGTCGGGCGCAATGAATTCGATCGATCGCTCCAGGCTCATGATTACGGGGGGCGCGAGCGAGATGCCTTTGCCCTCACCCTGGCTCCGCATATTGGTCAGTTTTTTTGCCTTGCAGGGATTCACGGGCATGTCGTCGGGGCGAGAATTTTCGCCGACGATCATCCCCTCATAAATCTCCTCCTGGGGGCCTATGAAGAGCCTGCCGCGCTCCTGAATGGAGTCGAGGGCGTAAGCCATGCTGATCCCGGCTTCCATTGAGACGAGCACGCCCTTGCCTCGACTCGGGATCTCCCCCCTGTAGGGCCCATATTCCTTGAAGAGATGGCTGGCGATGCCATGCCCTTTTGTGACGTTCACAAGATCAGTTTCGAAGCCGATCAGTCCCCGCGTCGGAATGATTGCTTCCACAAGCACGGTGTGGGCATTGTGCTGCATGGCAGCGATCTCAGCTTTCCGGCTCGCCAGCGATTGAAGAATGTCGCCCAAATTCTCGGCAGGCACGTCAACATAGAGGGTCTCCAGGGGCTCCAAGACAGAGCCATCCTCGGCATGTTCGAAGATCACCTCTGGACGTGAGACGAGAATCTCAAATCCTTCCCGTCGCATTTGTTCGACCAGAATGGCTATCTGCATATCGCCGCGGGCCTTCACTTCGAAATGGCCGGCCGTTTCGGTCTCCGTAACCTGCAAGGAAACGTTCGTCCGTGTTTCCCGTACGAGACGATCCTTGATCTGGCGCGCAGTGAGGAGCTTTCCCTCGCGCCCCGCGAGCGGCGAATCATTGACGCAGAGCCTCATGGTTATCGTTGGCGGATCGATATGGACGAAGGGAAGCGCCTCGCGGTCTTCGGAATCAGTGATCGTCTCGCCAATAAAGACGTCCTCGAAACCGGAGATTCCCACGATGTCGCCTTCGCTCGCGCTCTCGACTTGAACCTTATCAAGTCCTTCATGGCTGAAGACCGCCGTGACATTCGTCCGCGTCTTCTTCCCGCTTGTGTGAAAGCAAACGACGCTCTGGCCGACCGCCACGCGACCGCTGACGATTCGCCCGTAAGCGATCCGGCCGAGGTAATCGCTATAGTCGAGATTGGACACGAGGAATTGCAGATAGTCGACATCGGACTTCTTCGGCGCCGGAATGTGCCAGGCGATGGCCTCATAGAGCGGAAGCATTGTCTGGCTGGGATCGACCAGCTCCCGCTTCGCAAAGCCCTGCTTCGCACTCGCGTAGACATGGGGAAAGTCGAGCTGCTCATCCGTCGCATGGAGCTCGAGAAACAACTCGAAGACCATGTCGAGCACTTTGTGCGGGCGGGCATTCTCCCGGTCGATCTTGTTGATCACGACCACTGGCTTCAGGCCGTTTTCCATGGCTTTCCGCAAAACAAACTTCGTTTGCGCCTGCGGTCCGTCGTGAGCATCCACGACCAGAAGGACGCCATTAACCATCTTCATGATCCGCTCGACCTCTCCTCCAAAATCAGCGTGTCCGGGAGTATCGACGATATTCACATGATAACCGTTCCAGCGAAAGGCCGCGTTTTTTGCGCGAATGGTTATGCCCTTTTCTCTTTCGAGATCCATGGAATCCATGACCCGCTCATCAACCTTCTGGTTTGCGCGAAACGTCCCCGACTGCTTGAGCAGTTGGTCCACGAGCGTTGTCTTGCCGTGGTCCACGTGCGCAATGATGGCTATGTTGCGAATGTTCTCCATGTGCTCCGCTCGGCGAGGCCGAGACTATGGGTGCGGTCCCCGGCAGTGTCAACATGAGCGCCGTATCAAGCTTCCACGAGCACTTCCGAACTGGCGATCGCTTCAATCAAGAGCCAGGCGCCCGGGCGGAACCACCGGAACTCTCCGGAGGAAAGAACGACATCTTCGCCGCCGCCATCGGCGGTGATCCAAACGCTGCCGGCGCCACAGGCGATTCTGCCTCCCTTCGGGAGATGCGCCCGCTCCACCATCCCTTTGCGAAGCTGATGCAACCCGCCGACAAAGGTCGTCTCGGTGTTCCTCCGAGCCACGCTCCGAGCCAACCGAATCGCCCGCCGCATGAGCCCTCCGCCAGGGACGACGGTTGGTGAAAGTTTGGGAGTGCGAGTAAGTTGGGCGATGGCCGCGGAAACGCCGCTCCTTCCCTCGGCGCCGGATGCCAATGTCTGCCGCCCATCGTTAAGAACAGCTTCGGTCATAGGTGAATTGTCGCACCAGTTCGCGGAAATAACAGATTCAGAGAATCAAATTTTTCGCCTGTACAGATTGGCTCACCGCCGCATCTGTTATGCCTCAAAGAAGTAATATCTGTGTATAGCCGTGCTCGAGCCGCTGTGTTATTCTGTGCAGTGATGATGTTAGAGGAGAAGCCACTGTACTTGCAGGTTGCCGACAATTTGGCGGACCTGATTACCACGGGCAGCCTGAGGGCTGGCGATCGCGTTCCGTCGGTACGGCGCTTAAGCGGTCAGCAGAACGTCAGCATTCCCACGGTGTTGCAGGCTTATATGGTTTTGGAAAATCGGCGCATGATCGAAGCCCGGCCAAAGTCGGGCTTCTTCGTCAAGCCAAGGCTTTCCGATGCGCTGGCCGAACCGGTTGCGTCCGCACGGACTTCGAAGGTGCCATGGGCAGATTTTCACCCCTCAATCCCAATTGTTCGTGATCTGGTCAATCCCGACTTGGTGCCCCTTGGGGGAGCCATTCCCAGCCCGGAACTACTCCCCGGTGCGAAGCTCGCCCGAATCGTCGGGAAGCTGGCCCGAGAGCAGACCGCGGAAACGATCAACTACGATCCGGTGCCAGGCTGCCTTAAACTGCGCCGTGAAATTAGCCGGCGCTCGTTGGATTGGGGCTGTCACTTGAGCAGCGAAGAACTGTTGATCGTCAATGGCGCGACCGAGGGCGTCCATCTTGCCTTGCGAGCGATCACCAAGCCGGGCGATACAGTTCTCATCGAGTCACCGACTTATTATGGTCTCGTTCACATCCTCAATCAGATCGGACTGAAAGCGGTCGCCGTGCCAGCTTCGGCCCGCGAGGGGTTGAGCATCGAGGAAAGCGAGCGTGCGCTCAGCCGACATAAGGTTGCCGCCATGACTTTGATTCCGAGCTTTAACAACCCGCTGGGGAGCTTGATGCCCGAGGAGAATCGCCTCGCTCTCTTACACCTCGCCAAGCGACACGGGGTTCCGATCATCGAAGATGACATCTACGGAGACCTGCAGCATGACGGCACCCGCCCGCGATGCCTGAAGGCTCTCGACAAGGACAATCTGGTGATCCTTTGCGGCTCCTTTTCCAAGACGCTCGCACCGGGGTATCGCATCGGCTACGTTTCGCCGGGTC